>CAMLLG010000002.1 GCA_946480825.1 uncultured Lysobacteraceae bacterium | reverse complement strand
TCAGGCCTTTCATGCCGCCGGCGCTGAGCTTGCTCATCATCTTTTCCATCTGCTGATACTGCTTCATCAGCTTGTTGACGTCCGCCGGCGTGAGACCTGCACCCTTGGCGATCCGGGCGCGGCGCGAGCCGTTCAGCAGCGCCGGATTGCGGCGCTCCTTCTTGGTCATCGAGTTGATGATGGCCACCATCCGCGGCACTTCCTTGCCGGTGACCTGATTCTTCACGGCGTCGGGGATCTGGCCCATGCCCGGCAACTTGTCCATGAGCCCGTGCAGGCCGCCCATGTTCTGCATCTGCTCCAGTTGGTCCTTCATGTCGTTGAGGTCGAACTTCTTGCCCTTGGCGACTTTCTCGGCGAGCTTCTGCGCCTTGTCCTTGTCGACCTGCTGTTCGACCTGCTCGACCAGCGACAGCACGTCGCCCATGTCGAGGATGCGCCCCGCGGCGCGATCGGGATGGAACACGTCGAGACCATCGGGTTTCTCGCCGACGCCGACGAACTTGATCGGCCGGCCGGTGATGTAGCGCACGCTCAGCGCGGCGCCGCCGCGCGCGTCGCCGTCGGTCTTGGTCAGTACCACACCGGTCAGCGGCAGCGCTTCGCTGAAGGCTTTCGCGGTGGCCGCGGCATCCTGGCCGGTCATGGCGTCGACCACGAACAGGGTTTCGACCGGAGTCACCGCCGCGTGCAGCGCCTTGATCTCGGCCATCATCGCGTCGTCGATCGCGAGGCGGCCCGCGGTATCGACGATCAACACGTCGGCGTAGGATTTTTTCGCGTCGTCGATCGCGGCCTTCACGATCGCTTCGGGCTTCTGCGACGGGTCCGACGGGAAGAACAGCACGTCGACCTGCTGCGCCAGCGTCTTCAGCTGCTCGATCGCGGCGGGACGATACACGTCCGCCGACACCACCATCACCTTCTTCTTGCGCTTTTCCTTGAGATGCTTGGCGAGTTTGCCGACGGTGGTGGTCTTGCCCGCGCCCTGCAGACCGGCCATCAGGATGACCGCGGGCGCCGGCACGTTGAGATTCAGATCCGAGGCCGCCGATCCCATCACCGCGGCGAGCTCGTCGCGGACGACCTTGATCAGCGCCTGTCCGGGCGTCAGCGACTTCAAAACTTCCTGACCGACCGCGCGCACCTTGATGCGTTCGATCAGCGCCTGCACCACCGGCAACGCCACGTCGGCTTCGAGCAGCGCCACGCGGACTTCGCGGGTGGCCTCGCGGATGTTCTCCTCGGTCAACCGGCCACGGCCGCGGAGGCGCTCGATGGTGCCGGACAGACGCTGGGTGAGGGATTCGAACATGGGCGCGGGTCGCTGCGGAAAAGAGCGCGATTATAACGGCAGGAGCATGGGGCGACGGACGCACGGCGGTGCGCGGAAGCATCGCCGTATGCGACACTCGTTCGATGACAATCGTTCTCATTGCCCTGGTTCTGTATCTGGCCTCCGCCGCACTGCTGGCGCGGCGGCTCGCCGACGGCGGTCCGGGAGTGCCAGCGGCACTCTGGGTCGCACCGGCGCTGGCGGCGACGATGCATGGCGCGACGCACGCGCTGGCCTGGCGCGATGCCGGCGGCGCCAATCTGCACTTCTTCTCGGCGCTGTCGCTGGTGGGCCTGGGCATGGCCGGATTGACGCTGCTGGTGGGCCTGCGCGGCCGCATGGCGGCGTTGGGCGTGATCGTGTTCCCGATCGCCGCCGTCACCCTCGCGCTGTATGGCTGGATCGGTCGTCAGGATCCGCAGTCGCTGGACTGGCGGCTGCAATTGCACGCGTGGTGCGCGCTGCTGGCTTACGCGACTCTGGCCCTGGCGTCGGTGCTGGCGATCCTGCTGTGGGCGCAGGAACGCGCCCTGCGACGTCGCCGCCTGCACGGCTGGCTGCGCGCGCTGCCGCCGCTGGTGGAACTGGAGACCCTCGTCTTCCGTACGATCACCGTGGGTTTCGTGCTGCTCACCGCCACCCTGTTGACCGGGATGCTGTTCGTCGAGGATCTGCTGGCTCAGCACCTCGCGCACAAGACTCTGCTGAGCGCGCTGTCGTGGCTGACCTTCGGGGCGCTGCTGCTGGGCCGCTGGCGTTACGGCTGGCGCGGCGCCAAGGCCGTGCGCTGGACACTGGCGGCGATGGCATTGCTGGTGTTGGCCTTCTTCGGCAGCAATCTGGTGCTGGAACTGGTGCTGCAGCGGCGCTGAGCGGCCGGAAACACGCGCCGGAACGCCCGAATCGGGCCGATCAGGCCCGAAAAAGCGGCCTGCCTCTGGCGTCCGGGACGCCCGTGGCTTAAGTTTCACCCACTGGACCACCAACTCGATCACATTCGATCGGCAGACCCGGGACGACATCCCGGCTGTTCCACCCGCATGGACGCTCGACCGCGCTCAAACACGGGGGTTTTGCTGTGAAATCGATGGCTCGGACTTGGCTTCTCCCGCTCTTCGCTGTTTGGGCAGGCGTCGCCGGTGCGCAGGATTCGTCGCAGGCACCGCTCACGGACTGCCCGGCATTCCCGGCGGACGCCACCGAATCGATGCGCTGGGAAGTGCTGCGCGTGCCCAACACCCTGCTGTGCCGCGCGCTCCTGACAGAAAGCGGCGCCGAAGCCTTCGCGCTGACGGTGAGTCCTGAATCGCCCTTCAAGCCCCGCCGCGGCGATCGCGCGGAAGTCGGCACGCTCAACGGCCGCGAAATCCAGTGGTATCGCGGCGAAGTGCCGAACGACAAGGACGGGCTGATCCGCGAAACCCTGATCCAGGTGGGCGAGGAACAGGTCGTGCATGTCTTCCTGCGCGCCACCGACCCCGAGATTCTCGCCAGACGCCAGCAGATGGTGCTGTCGCTGCCTTTCCCGGCGTACGACGAAGACTGAGTCGCGCCCGTCCCCGCTCGTCGGGATGCGCCTGCGTTTGCAGGCCGACCGACGGCTGCCTGTCGAATCGCAGGGCGAGGCCCGATCGTCCCATCGCGGAAGCGCGGCCCGCCATGGCACGTTTCATGCTTCGTTTCAAGGCAGGAAACAGCCCTGCCCCAAGGATGGTGCCCTGCATTCCGCCGCGGAGTCCGCCATGAAATCGAAGTCACCGATGTCGTTGCTGCTGTCCACCGCTGTCGCCGGCCTGCTCGTGGTCGGTACCGTATCCGATGCCAGTGCCCAGACCGCGACCGCCTGTCCGTCGCTGCCGCAGGACGCCGGCCTGAGCTGGAACATCCTGCGAACGGACAGCCTGCTGCTGTGCCGCGCCCTGCGGACCGACAACGGCCAGGAGGCGTTCGCGCTGACCTTGTCGCGGAAATCCCCGTTCAGGCCGGACAGCGAACTGCGCGAAGAGCAGGGCCAGCTCCAGGGCGAGAAGTTCTGGTGGTACCGCGGCGAGATCGCCGGACGCCCGAAGGAACTGGTGCGTGAGACGCTCGTCAAATTGAACGGCGATCATGTCGTGCATGTCTTCATTCGTACCGAAGACCCTGCGACACTTGGCCGCTACCAGGGCGTCGTCCAGGGCCTCCGGTTCGACGGAGGTGCGTTCGCCGCACGTTGATCCTCGACCTGCAGCGGCAGAAAGCGCCGCTGCGGGCCAACCGTTCGAACGCTGAAGGAGTAGTGGATGGGAACGAATTCGCTGGTGTCCGGCTGTGCGCTCGTGTTCGCGGCCCTGTTGCTTCAGGGGTGCGGCGATACGCAGACTCCGACCGCACCATCCACGGCCACAGAGGCGCCATCGGGCGCCGGAACGCTCAACGTCTACAACTGGAGCGACTACATCGCCGAGAACACCGTCTCGGATTTCCAGACCCGCAGCGGCCTGCGGGTCAACTACGACGTGTATTCCAACAACGAGACGCTGATACAGCGCCTCACCGCGAGCCCGGACGCCTACGACCTGGTGTTCCCGTCCGCCCGTCCCTTCGCGCAGCAGTTGATCGCGACCGGAGGTCTGCAGCCGCTGGACAAGGCGAAATTGCCGAACCTGCGCAACCTCGATCCCGAAATCCTGGCCGAACTGGCCGAGATCGATCCGGGCAACGCGCATCTGGTGCCGTACATGTGGGGCACCACCGGCATCGGGCTGAATGTCGGCAAGGTCCGGGAAGCGCTCGGCGCGGGAGCCGCGCTCGACAGTTGGGGACTGCTGTTCGACCCCGCCAACGCCGCCAGGCTGTCGTCCTGCGGCATCGGCGTGCTGGACGATACGCTGGAAACCACCTCCGCGCTCCACATCTGGCAGGGTCGCGATGCCAACGATCACACCGAAGAGACCACCGCGGCGACGAAACGCGCGCTGCTGGCGATCCGCCCCCACATCCGCAAGATCACCGGTTCGTCCGAATTGATCCGCGACCTCGCCGCCGGCGATCTGTGTCTGGTGCTGAGCTTCTCCGGCGATGTCCTGCAGGCCAAGGCGCTGGCCGAAGAGTCGGAGAATCCGCCCGAGATCCGCTATGTCATCCCGCGCGAGGGCGCGGTGCGCTGGATCGACGTGATGGCGATTCCGAAGCGGGCCAAGCATGCGGACGCCGCGCATCGCTTCATCGATTACCTGATGGAACCGAAGGTCATCGCCGAGATCAGCAATTTCGTCAGCTATGCCAACGCGAATGCCGCCTCGACCGCGTCGATCGACCCGGCGGTCAGCAGCGACCCGGGCATTTATCCGCCGGCAGCGGTGCGGGCCAAACTGCAGGGTCTGGGGTCGGCGTCGGCGGAGGATGCCGAGCGCAGGCAGCAGGCCTGGAACGCCTTCGTGTTCGGCGAAATGATGTGAAGCCTTGCGCTCGATAGGTTGAAGCGCATCGCTCGGCAGTCATTCATCGACTGACCGCGGTCGGCGCCATCTCGACCATCCCGTCAGGCATCCCATCCGACATCCTGTCAGAACCGGCCCTGCTGGTAGTCGACGACGGCCTGCATCAATTCCTCGCGCGTGTTCATGACGAACGGGCCGTAGCGCGCCACCGGTTCGCGCAGCGGCCGGCCGGCGACTAGGATCGCGCGGGCGCCCTCCGCGTCCGCCCGCAGCCGCAGCCGTCCGCCACCGCCGAGCACGCCCAGCGTCTGCGTCGCCAGCGGACGGGCATCGTCGCCCTCGCCCACCGTCGCGCCGCCTTCATAGACGTAGACGAAAGCGTTGTGGCCGTCGGGCAATGCGACATCCCACGTGGCGCCCGCGGCCATGGCGATATCGAAATACAGCGGCGCGGTGGCCGCCTGTTCGATCGGCCCGCGCAGCACGCGGCCATCGGCATCGGCGGCCTCGCCCGCGATCAATTTCACTTCGACACCGTCGGCGGGCCGCACGACCGGCATCCGCGTCGGCGCGAATTCCTGATATTTCGGTGCCGTCATCTTCAGCGCCGACGGCAGGTTCACCCACAGTTGGAAACCGCGCATGCGGCCCGCCTGCTGCTCCGGCATCTCCGAATGCACCAGGCCGCGGCCGGCGGTCATCCACTGCACCGCCCCCGGTTCCAGCACCCCTTCGTTGCCGTGATTGTCCCGATGACGCATGCGGCCATCGAGCATGTAGGTCACCGTCTCGAAGCCGCGATGCGGATGATCGGGAAAACCGGCGATGTAGTCCTCGGCGCGATCGGTGCCGAATTCGTCGAGCATCAGGAACGGATCGAGGTCGGGCAAAGCTTCTGTACCGATCACCCGGCGCAGCTTCACGCCGGCGCCGTCGGAGGTCGGCAGGCCGCGTACCGTGCGCACGATGCGGGAAAAAGTGATGTGGTGGTCGGACATGGTCGTTCGGGCGTCGATATCGGAAGCGATGAGATGAGGTGATCGGCATCCCAAAACAGTCCTCTCGCTGGAACGCATCGTTCGAGTCGGACGGTATATTGCCCGGCCGCAACATGAGCGCCGCATTCCCGGGCCATCGATGGGCCCGAACCCGAGGCGCATCTCCAGCGCATCGCCACAAGGATCGTTTCTTCAATTCTTCAACCAAGGACTCTCACCCATGGCATGGAAAGCCAGCAGTGTCGTATTCGCCGTCGTCGTTTCGGGCATCGCGATCGCCGGATGCGGCGACAACCCGACGCCGCCGATCGCGGCGGTCGCCCGCAGCGCCGAGCGCCAGATCCTCAACGTCTACAACTGGCCGGATTACATCAGCGAAGACACGATCCGCACCTTCGAAGCGGCGTCGGGCATCAAGGTCAATTACACGACCTATTCCAACAACGATGCGCTCGAGCAGCAGTTGGCCTCGCAGCACGGCGAGCACGACGTCATTTTCCCCTCCGCGCGCCCCTACGCCGGACGCATGATCGCGAATGGCCAGCTGGCGACACTGGACAAGCCGCGATTGGACGGACTCGACGCGCTCGACGACACCATCATGGCCGATCTGGCAGAAATCGACCCAGGCAACGCACACGTCGTACCCTACCTCTGGGGAACGACCGGTCTGGGGCTCAACGAAGGCATGGTCAGGGCGGCGCTGGGCCCCGGCGTGGCGCTGGACAGTTGGAACCTGATCTTCGATCCGGTGCTCGCGAAGAAGCTGTCCACGTGCGGCATCGGCATCGTCGACGCCGAACTGGATGGATTTTCGGCCGCACTGCTCTGGAAGGGATTGGACATCAACGCCTCCGACGCCCGGTCCGTGCTCGCGGTTCGCGATGCCTATGCGGCGATTCGTCCCTACATCCGCAAGTTCAGCCCCTCATCGGAACTGACCCGGGATTTGCGGGAAGGCCGGCTGTGCGTCGTGCTGACGTATTCGGGCGATGTCGACAAGGCGAACAGCGTGGCGAAAGCCGCGGCGGAAGCGGCGAAGACCGCGCCGCAGGAGATCCGTTACGTGATTCCGCGCGAAGGCGCGTTGCGCTGGATCGATGTGGTCGCCATCCCGGCGAAGGCCAAGAACGTCGACAATGCGCACCGGTTCATCCGCTACCTGATGGAACCGGAGGTCATCGCGAAGATCAGCAGCGCGGTGAACTACGCCAACGCCAACCGCAGAGCCACGACGCTCATGGACAAACGCGTCGCCCGGAACCCCACGGTCTACCCGCAGGGCGATTCGCGCGCCAGGCTGCGCGCCGCGGCGCTGCTGCCGCCGGATGGCGCCGAACGCCGCAGGAACGCGTGGAACAACATCGTCTACGGCGAAATGTGAAGTTCGGTGATCGCCTCGCACGGCCGCCGCACATCGGGAACGCGATACATCGATAACGCGCTGGCGGCCGGGCTCACGCGGCCCGCAGCCGCCAGGCGCGGTGGATGCGCGGATTGCGCGCGAAATCGGCCGGGATGGTCTCCGGGCTGATGTCCTCGCAGTGCGCGAACGTCGCGATGGCCGTTTCGTCGAGGCGGAACCGGCGGTAGTTGTTCGAGAAATACAGGGTGCCGCCGAAGGCGAGGCGCGCCATCGCCGCCTGCAGCAGACGGACGTGATCGCGCTGCACGTCGAAATCGTCGGCGCGCGCGGAATTCGAGAACGTCGGCGGGTCGCAGAAGATCAGGTCGTACTCGCCGCGATCGGCCAGCAGCCACGGCAGCACGTCCGCCTGCACCAGCCGATGCCGGGCGCCGCCGAGGCCGTTGAGCCGCAGGTTGTCGGAACACCATTGCAGGTAGGTCGCGGACAGATCCACCGACGTGGTCTGCGCCGCGCCGCCGACCGCCGCGTGCACCGTGGCCGCGCCGGTATAGGCGAAGAGATTGAGGAACCGCGCGTTCTTCGCTTCCTGCGCGATGCGCAGGCGCATCGGCCGGTGGTCGAGGAACAGGCCGGTGTCGAGATAATCGAACAGGTTCACCCGCAGCAAGGCCGCGCCCTCGCGCACATCGAGGGTTTCGCCGCGCTTGAACGCGCCGCTGTCGGCGTATTTGCTGCCGCCCTTGCCTTTCGCGCGCGTCTTCACCGCGACCCGTTCTCGCGGCACCGCGAACGCATCGCGTGCGCCGGCGAGCAGTTCCTGCAGCCGCTTGCGGGTGGTCGCCTCCGGAATCTCCGCCGGTGCGGCGTATTCCTGCACGTGCAGCCACAGCTCGCCGGTGACGTCGCCGATGTAGACGTCGACCGCCGCCGCGTATTCGGGAATGTCCGCATCGTAGACGCGATGACAGGTGACGCCCTCCTGCGAACGCCAGCGCTTGCTGGCCTTGAGATTCTTGCGCACGCGGTTGGCGACCATCCGCGCGCCTTCGCTCAACGCCTGCGCTTCGGTCTCGGCCGGACGTTCCTTCTGCGGCGGGAGAATCGGATCGCAGACGATCAGCGCGCATTCGATCGCGCCATTGAAGACCTGGTATTTCTTCGCCGCGCGCAGCCCGGTGGCGCGCGCCAGTTCGGCGTCGCCGCAGAGCAGGCTGGCCTTCCAGCCGGGCACGGCGCGCTTGAGGGCATCGCCGAGCGCGCGATAGAGCATCGGATCGGCGGCGAGGCGCGCGTCGTACGGCGGATTGCTGACCACCAGCCCGCGCTCGGCCTCGATCGGCGCCAGTTGCGCAACGTCGCGCACGTCGAAGGCGATGAATTCGGCGACGCCCGCACGGGCAGCGTTCTCCTGCGCCGCGCGGATCGCGTGCGGATCGAGATCGCTGCCGCGGAAATCGCCGCGCAGGGCGGCGATGCCGGCCGCGGCGCGCGCTTCGGCCTCTTCCACCAGCGTGCGCCAGGCGATGACATCGAACCCGCGCCAGCGCGACGGCGTCTGTCTCGCACCGGTGTCGCGCATCAATCCGGGGGCGACATCGGCGGCCATCAGCGCGCCTTCGATCAACAGCGTGCCGCTGCCGCACATCGGGTCGAGCAGCGCGCCGCCGTCGCGGTACAGCGCCGGCCAACCGCCGCGCATCAGCACCGCGGCGGCGAGAGTTTCCTTCAGCGGCGCTTCGCCCTGGGTCTGGCGCCAGCCGCGTCGATGCAGCGGACCGCCGCCGAGGTCGATCGACACGATCGCTTTCGATGCGCCGGCCTTGTTCGTCTTCACCACCAGGCTCAGGCGCAGATCGGGATTGTCGAGATCGACGCTGGGCCGTTCGCCGTCCGGCCCGCGCAGCGTATCGACGATGGCGTCCTTGATCCGCTGCGCGGCGTAGCGCGCGTGGGTGATGGCATCGCCGGAAACATGCGCATCCACCGCGAGACTCATGCCCACGCGCAGATGCTGCGACCAATCGATCGCCGCGGCGCCGGCATAGAGCGCGCGTTCGTCGGGGCAGTCGTATTCGGCGATCGGCCACAGCACGCGGCTGGCGAGACGCGACCACAGCACCGCGCGCTGCGCATGCTGCAGATCGCCTTCGACGTTCGCGCCGGCGCGCGCCGCGGTGGCCTGGCTGCAGCCGAGCGCGATCAGTTCGTCGACGAGCAGGTATTCGAGGCCCTTGGCGCAGCTGACGAAGAATTTCATGCGGCGAGTCCCGACAGCAGAGTGGCGAAGGCTTCGGCCGACGTGCGCACGTTCGCGGACAGACGATGATTGTCGTCGACCAGCAGCAGCCGCGCACGACGCGCCTGCGCCCATTCGGCGACCGCTATCGCCGGGATCAGCTCGTCGTCCCAGCCGTGCAGGATCGAGATCGGCACCTGCGGCGCATCCAGCGCCGGCAGCGGCCCCATCGTCAGCGGCGGCGCCATCAGGAACAGCGCCATCACCGGCAGGCCGCGATCGGACAGTTCCAGCGCGATGCGGGCGGAGATGTAGGCACCGAGGCTGGAACCGCCCAGCACCAGCGGGCCGCGGGCCGCCGCCGCGATGGCCAATGCGCGCAGGCGTTCGAGCCGCGCCGGCACGTCGCCGACCGTGCTGATCTCGCGTTTCGCATCGAGATCGCCGTAGTCGGGACGTTCGTGGCTCCAGCCCAGGCGCTCGGCCACGTCGGCCAGCGCCGTCACCTTGGTGGCGTCGGGGCCGCTCTCGAAACCGTGGGAAAGAATGCAGTGTCCGCGCATGAAGGTCGCCGGTTCCGGAATGTTCAATCGTCGATCCATTCGACCGCATCGCCGAGCCGCAGCGTGCCGCCGTCGAGAATGCGTGCGCACAGGCCGCCATGGCCGCGCATCGCGTTGTAACCGCCCGGGCCGAGCGCGGCTTCCATCCGCGAGCACGGGTCGCAGGGCGCGGTGCCTTCGCACAGGACTTCGCCGATGCGGAAACGCCGTCCTTTCAACGCGACCAGCGGCAGGCCGGCGACCACGAGATTGCGGCGCAATGTCTCCGGCGCCAGCGCATCCAGCCCGGCCAGCGCCGCGATGACCGGCAGATGTTCGGCCTGGATCAGGGTGATGCCGCGCTTGCCGCTGCCCGACCCGTAGCGGTCGCCGCGCAGGCCCTTGCCGGCGAGGGCCTCGGCCCGATCCACAGCCCGCATCGGCACATCGCGGGCGGGACGCAGGCCGATCCAGCGCACGGAGCCCGCACGCGGGAACCGGGTCATCAGGTGGTGAAGTTCGGAATCGGGGGGCGGCAGACGCATCGCGCAATGCTAGCATCCGGCCCATGCTGCCCGACCTTCCGCCACTCCCGCCGGTCGAGATCGACCCGCTGCCGTACGAGCTGAAACTCGACGCGCGGCCGCTGTCGCAGATCGACCTGATCGTCATCCACTGCACCGAAACGCCGACGCTCGCATCGGCCCGCGACTTCGGCGAGCGCGTGCTCTACGAAGGCAGCGGCACCGGCAACAGCGGCCATTACTACATCGATCGCGACGGCCGCATCCTGCTGTACGTGCGCCCGGACCGCATCGCCCACCACGTCCGCGGCTACAACCCGCGTTCGATCGGGATCGAGCTGGTCAACACCGGCCGCTACCCGCACTGGCGCGATTCGAAACATCAGGCGATGGACGAGCCCTATCCCGAAGCGCAGATCGTCGCGCTCATCGCGCTGCTCGCGCAGTTGCAGCAGCAGTTCCCCACGGTGAAATACATCACCGGCCACGAAGACCTGGATCGCGAGATGGAAGCCGCGATTGATGACGCGGCCGTGCAGGTGCCACGCAAGCGCGATCCGGGGCCGCTGTTCCCTTGGGAGCGGGTAATGAAGTCGGTGACGTGGGAACGCATAAGACCGTGATCAAATCGCGCCACCGATAGAAGCGAAAGGACTTGAGATGAAGAAACGATTTATCTTCGAAAATCACGCGCTTATTTCGACTTCAACGGTTGCTTTGGTCGCGATTTCAACACTGGTTTGCGGCTACGAAGAAGCATGGAAAGCAATCGGTGCGACCCTCTTGGGCTCACTCAGCTTCAGCTATTTCTGCCAGCAACAAAAATTATCGGAAACACTGCTTTTTAAGCAGCTTTTCACGGAATTCAATTGTCGATACGACAAACTGAATGACATTTTGTCTGACATTCGAAGCATAGACAAGGACTTCGAACCCGACCCCAAACAGATCAAGAAACTGATCGACTACTTCAACCTCTGCGCAGAAGAGTTTTTGTTCCGGGAAGAAGGATATATCCCGGACCACGTCTGGGGAGCATGGTGTCGAGGCATATTGATCAACCTAAAGCACCCCGTGATTCAACTCATCTGGGAAAAAGAACTGGCCAGCAACTCATACTACGGCATGACACTTGAAAAAATCGAAATCGGATCTAAGATCTAAAACTGAATTCAACATATAAAACTAAGTGCTTACTTCTCATTCGAGCGAATGAGGTAATCCCGATTAACGACCATCGATTCCCCTGAGACTGCGGATATATCCACCTGCGCATTGATTTACCGAAACCGGCACTGATCTTGATCTACCGGGGCCCCTGGTCGCGACGGGTTTCGCGGATCAGGCCCAACGGGCGCGCGGCAGGACGCCGCGCGTTTTTCGACAGGACACGGATGTCCTGTCGAAAAACCCCGCGAAACCCGTGCACCCGGCGCAACGCGCCGGGCGCGACCGACGGGGTGTGCTTTCTTTTGGTTATCTTTTCTTTGCACAAGCAAAGAAAAGTGACTCGCTCGCGGCAGCGAGCGAAACCAGGGCCGTGCGGCAGGTCGTTCCGTTCGCCTTCGCAGCAAGCTCGATTCGAATCGATCAAAAGCAGGTCCCTCGCCTTCGGCTCGGGATGACAGCTTATTTTCTCGAGTATCCGCAATTCAGTCGGCAGTGACTTAATAAAGCCACGGCGCCAAGAGACGAACATCACCGCTGCGGCAACGGAATGAACTCCGTCTCGCCGGGCACATGTCCGAAATTGCCGACCAGCCAATCGTGCTTGGCCTGCTCGATGCGATCCTTCGACGAGGACACGAAGTTCCACCACAGGTGACGCGGGCCGTCGAGCGGTTCGCCGCCGAGCAGCATCGCCTTGAGCGGGGTCTTCGCGCGCAGGCGGTGGCGCACGCCGTCGTCGAGCACGATCAGATGCATCGCGGGAAGATCGGCGCCATCGAGCTGCGCCTCGCCTTCGAGCAGGTACAGCGCGCGCTGCGGGTGTTGCGTGTCGAGTTCGATTTCCGCGTCCGGCGCGAGATCGATGGCGACATACAGCGTGTCGGTGAACACGCGCACCGGCGATTCCTCGCCGTAGCCGCGGCCGGCGACGACGCGCAGCAGCGCGCCCGGGCGTTCGATCCGCGGCAGCGTGGCCGCGGGATGGTGATGGAAGGCCGGCGCGGTCTCTTCGTCGGCTTTCGGCAGCGCCACCCAGGTCTGCAGGCCGTGCAGGGGATGTTCGCCTTCGCGCAGCGCGCCGGGCGTGCGCTCGGAATGGGCGATGCCGCGGCCGGCGGTCATCCAGTTCACGTCGCCGGGACCGATGTCCTGGATCGTGCCCAGTGTGTCGCGATGGCCGATCCGCCCGGCCCAGAGGAAGGTGACGGTGGCCAGGCCGATGTGCGGATGTGGGCGCACGTCGATGCCCTGCCCCGGCTGGAACACGGCCGGCCCCATGTGGTCGACGAACACGAACGGGCCGACGCTGCGGGCCTGGATCGACGGCACCGCGCGGCGTACTTCGAGACCGCCGATATCGTGAACGCGAGGGGCGACGACGAGGGTCATGACGGTCTCCGGTGCGGCGGGACTGCAGGGTCGCACGACGCCCGGACCGGAACGACCGCAACACCGCAACGCTCCGTGTCGCGTCGCGGCGCCCGGACCCGCGGCCTATAATCCCCGCGAACTCCCACCGGCACCGCCATGACCTCGCCCGTCTCGGAACTGATCGAACTGCTGTCGCTGGAGCGGCTGGAAAACAATCTCTTCCGCGGCCAGAGCCGCGACATCGGCACGAAGTACGTGTTCGGCGGCCAGGTGCTGGGACAGGCGCTGTCGGCCGCGCAGGCGACCCTGGACTCCGCCAGGGGCGAACGCACCGCGCATTCGCTGCACGCCTACTTCCTGCGCGCCGGCGACATCGAGCATCCGATCGTCTACGACGTGGACCGCACCCGCGACGGCGGCAGTTTTTCGGTGCGCCGGGTGACCGCGATCCAGCACGGGCAACCGATCTTCGTCTGCGCCTGTTCGTTTCAGATCCACGAAGACGGCGCGGAACACCAGTTGCCGATGCCGAACGTGCCGATGCCCGAGGACGTCGAGCCGACGCCGAAGCTGGCGCCGGAAAAGCTCGCGCAACTGCCGAGCAAGGTGCAGCGCTGGCTGAACCGGATGGGACCGTTCGAATTCCGCCCGATCTATCCGCGCGACGAACTCAATCCGCCGAAACGCCCGCCGTTCCAGCAGGTGTGGTTCAAGCTGAGCGAACCCGTCGGCGATGCGCCGGAACTGCACCGCGCCCTGCTCGCCTACGCCTCGGATTTCCATCTGCTGGGCACCACCACGTTTCCGCACGGCATCAGCTACTACCAGCCGAACGTGCAGATGGCGTCGCTGGACCACGCACTGTGGTTCCATCGCCCGTTCCGCGCCGACGACTGGCTGCTGTATTCGATCGACAGCCCCAGCGCGCAGGGCGCGCGCGGCCTCGCCCGCGGCCAGATCTTCGACCGCGCCGGGCATCTGATCGCCAGCACGTCGCAGGAAGGCATGATCCGCGTGCTCGATCCTGCCGCGCCGGAGCGCTGAGACATGCGCCAGGTCTTCACCAGCCCGCGACTGGAAAACGTCGAGCGCGTCGCCGAACTGCTGAAGGAGCACGGCGTCGACGCACGGATCACCAACGGCCGTTCGTATCGCGGCAACCGCCGCGGCAATTTCAGTTATCGCGAGACCGCCAACGAAGGTCCGCAGCCCGCGGTGTGGGTGGTGAAATCGGAAGACCAGCCCAAGGCCCGAGAACTGCTGCGCGAAATCGGCCTGCTCGATTCCGGGCGTTCGCCCACCAGTTACCTGCCGACGCCTGCGGAAGACCGCCTGCTCAGCGGCGGCGCCGACGCCGCGAAACGTCGCGCATTCCGGATCCGCGCCGGCCTGCTGGTGGGCATCGCGTTCGCATTGGGCATGGGCCTGCTGGCCTGGCGCAAGCCCGCACCGGTCGCGACGCCGGCGTCGCCGGCCACGGCAGCCGTCGACGCACGAGCCGACACCACCGCCACGCCGGTCGTCGCCGAAACGACCTATGTCGTGGCCACGCCCAGCGCGTTGGCGGCGATGCTGATCGGTGCGGAACTGCAGGCCCACGATGCCGCGGCGCTGTGCGTCGCGGTCGACGGCGCGAACCCGTCGGACACGGTGCTCGCGCAGTTGCCTGCGGCGGATCGCGCACGGGTCCGTCCGGCGTCGAGATGCACGACCGCCGCGGACGCGGTGACGGTCACGGTGAGCGAATACCGCACCGATGGCTCGGGCGTCGGCACGGTGCGGGTCGAGATCGCCGACACCGGCGACGATGGCCGCCGCCGCGTGCAGACGCGGACGCTGGAAGTGCAGCGCGACGATCTGCTGTGGAAAGTGAATCGCGTGGTGATGTGACGCGATCTCGATACGGACACGACGAAGGCCGCCCCGAGGGCGGCCTTCGTGTTTTCCGGCGTCCGAGACGCGGGCGACGGCTTACGGCTTGGGCTTGCGCTCGGCACGCGCGGCCTTGTGGTGCGCCTGCATCTCTTCGCGGGTCAGGAAACCGTCCTTGTTGGTGTCGATGGCGGCGAAGTTCTGCAGCGCACGTTCACGACCGGCCAATTCGTCGCGGCTGAAGCGGCCGTCGGCGTTCTTGTCGAGCTGGGCCATGCGCTCGCCGCCGCGGCGCTTGCCGCCGTCACGCATGCCGTCATGACGCATGCCGCCATGCCGGCCACCGTGCTGCGGACGCTCGTCGGCGCCGATCCTGCCGTCCTTGTTGGCGTCGAGCGTGTCGAATTTTTCGGCCAGACGCGGCGCCTTCGCCGCTTCGCTGCGGTCGATGGCGCCGTCGCCATTGGCATCGAGCCTGGCCATGCCGCCGCCGTGGCCGCCGCGACCCGCACGGCGCTGCGGGCGTTCATCGGCGGCGATCCTGCCGTCCTTGTCGGCGTCGAGCCGGTCGAAGTTTTCGGCCAGGCGCGGGGACTTCGCGGCTTCGCTGCGGTCGATGACGCCGTCGCCGTTCGCGTCGAGCTTGGCGTGGCGGGCGCCGGGCTGGCCGCCGGGCGCAGCGGTCTGGGCGATGGCGAACGTGGCGGTGCCGGCGATGGCCAGACCGAGCGCGAACAGTGCGATGGGCTTCTTGAATACCGTCATGGGAATCTCCTTGGGGGTTGGGTCGGGCCGGTGGCCCGCATGGACCTGTCAACGCCTGCCCGCGCCCGCGGTTGACAGCCCGGTCCACCGGCACCGGTCACAACGGCACCGGTCACATCCGCACCTGTCACATCCGCACCTGTCACATCCGCACCAGTCACATCCGCACCAGTCACATCCGCACCAGTCACATCCGCACCAGTCACATCCGCGATCGTCCGTCGTCTTGGCATCATGTCCTTCCCGAACCGCCTGCCGCCCATGTCCGCCACCGCACTCTCCGTCGACGCCCTGATCCTGCAGGAGCTGCCCGCCGCACGCAGCGGCGACCACGCCGCCTACGGGCGGATCGTCGCCGCCTGCCAGAACACCGTGACCGCGGTGGCGCTGGCGATCACCCGCGACGTGAACGCCAGCGAGGACATCGCCCAGGAGGCCTTCTTCAACGCCTGGCAGCATCTGGAGCGCCTGCACAACCCCGACAGCTTCCTGCCCTGGCTGCGCCAGATCGCGCGCAACCTCGCCCGCGACCATCTGCGCAAGTATCGCGACCAGCCGCTGGACGGCCCGAACGCCGAACTCGCGCTGGCGATGGCCGCGGATCCCGGTCCGCAACCGATGCAGAAACTGCTGGCGGACGAGCATGAAGCCACCGCCGCCGAGTTGATCGCCTCGCTGCCCGAAGACAGCCGCGAAACCCTGCTGCTGTTCTATCGCGAAGGCCAGAGTTCGCAACAGGTGGCCATGCTGCTGGGCATCACCGATGCCGCTGTGCGCAAGCGCCTCTCCCGCGCGCGGCAATTGGTGCGCGACGATCTGATCGCGCGGTTCGGCGAATTCGCGCGCAGTTCGGCGCCTTCGGCCGCGTTCACCGCCGCGGTCGTCACCGGCCTGGGCATCGCCGCCAAACCCGCGGCGGCCGTCGCCGCGACCGCCATCGGGGCGGGCACGATGGGTGCGGGCGCCGTCGGTGCCGGCACCGTGGGCGGCGGCATGGCCGGCAAGGGGCTGGCCGCGGTGGCCGGCATGGGCGGCGTGATCGGCGGTTCGCTGCTCGGCGGCGCGATCGCCGCGCACCTCACCCGCAAACATCTGCTGGTCTACGCGGAAACCCTGGAAGAACGCGAAGCCCTGCTGCGACGTTACTGGGTCTACATGATCGTGACTCTACCGCTGATGACGGCGACCTTCCTCGTCGCGCTGTGGGTGCCGAGTTTCTGGGCGACGATGGCGGCGACCCTGTTCACCGAATTCGCCTCGCTGTACACGCTGCTCGCGATCCGCCGCACGCTGCTGCCGATGATCGAGCGCGACCGGGCCCGCGACCCGGCCGGCGCGAAAGGTCGTTATCGCGCGTACGACTACAGCTACGGCCCGGTCGCGATGTTCTATTCGGGCGTGCTGTACGTGTTCGCGATGGCGATCTTCTATCTCGGCTTCCACTACGGGCCGGAGGGTCTGGGAGCGACCATGCGAATCCTGCTCGAACGGGTGCTCGGATGACGGGGATCCGTGCCGTCGATGCGTTGATCGCCGCCGAACTCCCGGCCGCCCGCGATGGCGATCGCGCCGCATTCGGCCGCATCGTCGCGGCCTGCCAGAACACCGTCACCGCGGTGGCGCTGGCGATCACCCGCGACGTGAGCGTCAGCGAGGACATCGCCCAGGAGGCGTTCCTCACCGCGTGGCAACATCTGAAACGCTTGCAGAATCCGAGCAGTTTCCTGCCCTGGCTGCGCCAGATCGCGCGCAATCTCGCCCGCGATCACCTGCGTGCCGGCCGCCATCGTCCGCTCGACGGCGAAGGCGCCGAGATCGCGATCGAACTCGCCGCCGACCCTGCGCCCGGGCCGATGCAACAGCACGAGGAAGACGAGCGGGAACGCGCCGCGGTCGAACTGATCTCCGCGTTGCCTGAAGAGAGCCGCGAAGTACTGCTGTTGTTCTATCGCGAAGGCCAGAGTTCGCAGCAGGTGGCGCTGCTGCTGGGCCTGTCCGATGCCGCAGTGCGCAAGCGGCTGTCGCGCGCGCGCCAGAGCCTGCGCGAAGACCTGCTGGCGCGTTTCGGAGAATTCGCCGCGAGCAGCGCGCCCGGCGCCGCCTTCACCGGGATTATTGCGACTGCGCTGACCCTCGCCAGCCCGCCCGCGGCGGCGAAGGGCATGCTGACGGTGGGCGCGGCCATCGGCGCGAAGACGCTCGGCAAGATCGTGGCCGGCTCGGCCGGCAGCATCGCCATTGGCCTGATCGGCGGATTCGCCGGCATCTGGCTCGGCCTGCGCAGACAGCTGAAAGAAGCGATCGACGACGAAGAACGCCGAGGGTTGACCCGCAGCGCGGGGATCAACGCGCTGACCACGGCCGCCTTCGTGGTGGCGATGCTGCTGGTCGTGCGTTTCGACAGCGGATGGGTGTGGCCGCTCATCGCGGGTCTCGCCTTCATGGCGTCGATCTTTTATCAGACGATGGTGGTGCAACCGCGGGTCACCGCACGGCGCCGCGCGCTGGAGGCGCAGCGCGATCCGGTGCGCGCGGCGGCGCGCCGGCGACGCGAACGCATCCAGGGTCGGGTCGGCGCGATCATCGGATTCGTCTGCGGTTTCGGCGGTTTGATCGCGGGTCTGGTGATGTCCGGCAAAATCTGATCGTCGCACGGCATGCGCGGCGGCGCAGACGCTGCGACCGCAGCGGTTATGCTTGACGCATGCCGCAACGCATCGCCCGCGTCGTTTCGATCCTCGGTCACCCGCTGCTGGTGCTGCCGGCGGCGTTGCTGCTGCCGGCGGCGATGCGCGCGCGCGATCCGCAGTCGCTGATGTCGATGGCGGCGGGCATCGCGCTCTTCGCCGCACTGGTGCTGGGCGGATCGTGGTGGCAGGTGCGGCGCGGGCGTTGGGCGCACGTCGACGCCAGCCACCGGCACGAGCGCCGCGATCTCAACCGCAGTCTGCTGGCGATGCTGCTGGTGGCCGCGCTGGCCGCACGCTATGGACTGCCGGAACCGGACCTCGCCCTCGCGTTGCTGCTCGCGGCCGCGATCGTGACGATCGCGCTGCTCGCCGCGCGCGTCTGCACGCTGTCGCTGCACCTCGCGTTCGCGGTGTATGCCGCGGGCCTGCTGTGGCCGCTGGGCAGCGTCGCGGTGACCGCGGGTGTCGTCTTCGCCGCCGCGGTGGCGTGGTCGCGGCTGCGGCTGTCGCGACACCGGCCGCGGGATCTCTTCGCCGGTGGGCTCGCCGGCCTGTTCGCGGCGGCGCTGTACTGGCCCGCGCTCTCGGCGCTGCGCGGATGAACGGCGTCGTGCGCGATCCACCGGCCGACGACGATCCGATCCGGCTGTTCCACACGCCCGAACACCCCTGCGGTTATTGGCCGGAGCGCAACGCGCGCGATCTGGTGTTCGACCCCGGCGATCCGCGTCTGGCGACGCTCTACCCGACCGCACTGGGTTGGGGCTTCCGCCGTTCCGGCAATCTGATCTATCGCCCGCACTGCCGCGGCTGCCAGGCCTGCGTCGCGGTGCGCATTCCGGTGGCGGAATTCCGCGCCGACCGCAGCCAGCGCCGCTGCCTCGCCCGCAACGCCGATCTGGAAACGCGGGTCTGTCCCGCCGTGCGCACCGAGGAGCATTTCGCGCTCTATCAACGCTATCTCGCCGCGCGCCACGCGGGCGGCGGCATGGACGGCCACGGCACCGCGGAATTCGACCAGTTCCTGGTCAGCGCCTGGGGCCAGGGCCGTTTCCTCGAAATCCGCACGCGACAACCGCACGCCACCGGCACGCTGCTGGCGGTGGCGGTGACCGACATGGTCGACGACGCGCTGTCGGCGGTCTACACCTTCTACGACCCCGATGCCGCCGACCGCGGGCTCGGCACCTTCGCGATCCTGCAGCAGATCGCCTGGGCGCGACGCGACGGCAAGCGTCATCTGTATCTCGGATACTGGATCGATGGCCATCGCAAGATGGCCTACAAACGCCGCTACCAACCGCTGGAGTCCTACGATGGGCACGGCTGGTCGCGAACACCGCAGCAGGCCCGACCCGGAGAGGCCGCCCCATGATCTTCCTGCGTTGCCCGCGCCGTATCGTCCTGCTGTCGTGCATCGTCGCATTGACCATCGCGAGCGCAGGCTGCCTGCGCGTACGCGTGCATGGCGAACCGCCCGCGTCGGACGGCCCCCCATCGAACACGTCCGCACCGGACACGTCCGCACCGCTGCGGGTGGCGACCTACAACGCCTCGCTCTACGACGACAGCGATCGCGGCCTGATCCGCCGGCTGGAAACCGGCGATCCCGCCGCGCGGAAGATCGCCGCGGTGCTGCAGCGGGTGCGCCCGGACCTGGTGCTGCTCAACGAATTCGATTACGACGCCGAGGGCCGCGCGGCCGATCTGTTCCAGCGCGATTATCTCGAAATCGCGCAGATGCCCGGCGGAACGGCGCTGCGTTACCCTTATCGATACTTCGCGCCGGTGAACACCGGCGTGCCCAGCGGTCTGGATCTCGACGGCAACGGCACCGTCGGCGGCAGCGGTCGCGATCGCGGCAACGACGCCTGGGGCTACGGCCTGCACCCGGGCCAGTACGGCATGCTGGTGCTGTCGCGCCATCCGATCGATGCGCAGGCCGTCCGCAGCTTCCGATTGCTGGCATGGAGCGCGATGCCCGATGCATCGACGCCGGTGGATCCGAACGCGCGGCGCATGTTCTATCCCGAACCGGTGTGGCGCGCGCTGCGGCTGTCGTCGAAATCGCATTGGGACGTGCCGGTGCGCACGCCGCACGGCACCCTGCACTTTCTGGTGTCGCACCCGACACCGCCGGTGTTCGACGGTCCGGAGGACCGCAACGGCGCGCGCAACGCCGATGAGTTGCGGCTGTGGCGCGAATATCTCGACGACGATCCGGCCGATCGCGGCTGGCTGTGCGACGACGCCGGCCGTTGCGGCGGTCTGCCCGATGGCGCGCGTTTCGTGATCGCCGGCGATCTCAACAACGATCCGGTCGATGGCGATGGTCGCCACGATGCCATCCATGCGCTGATCGGACATCCGCGCGTGCTGCGGCATGTCGCGCCGCGCAGCGACGGCGCGATCGCGGCGGCGCGGGCCGCGGGCGGCGCGAACGCCGCGCATCGCGGCGATCCGGCGGAAGATACCGGCGACTTCGGCCCGAAGGTCGGCAATCTGCGGCTGGATTACGTGTTGCCTTCCACCGGCCTGCGCGTGGTCGCGTCCGGTGTGTTCTGGCCGGCGCCCGACGATGCCGAAGCCGCGCTCGCGGCCGCTTCGGACCATCGCCCGGTCTGGATCGACATCCTGCCTGCGGAGTAAGGCCGGCGCCGCTTCGCTGCCGAGGGCACGGATCGAAGCGACGGCCGTTCGTCGCGTCTTTCCGCGTCATCTGTCATGACCGATTGTTCGGGTATATGCTGAGGTCATGATGCTCGGCAGCCACGACGTGAACGCTGGGACTCAGGACGGAGCCGGGGGGGCTCTGGTTGCGCAGGCCGCCGTGAGGACCGCGATCGACTCGCTGTCCAGGACGCTGCCCGACGGCACCCAGGTCGCCATCGCCTGGCGTCATGCCCGCCTCGGTCTCGGCAGTGCCCGCAACGCCCACGGCGACGAAGCGCTGCGGCTGGCAGTCGTCGCACATCTCGACGCGCCAGGCTTCGACGCGACCGGCCTCGATGCGTCCGGTTTGGACGCATCGGCGGACGCGATGCCCGACGCGACGTCGCCGGCAGGCATGCTGCTCGATCGGCTCGATGGCGACGACGGCAATCGCACCACGCTCGGCCTGTACTTCGCGTCCACGCCGCCCGCCGACTGGGCGCGCCACGCCTGGTTCGCGCTGGCGCGCGATCTTGTCGGCGCGTCGCTGCGGCTGGCGGAAGCCGATGCCAGGATCGAAACCCTCGAACAGTCCAAGCGCCTGCAGCACGCGCTGTACGAGATTTCCGATCTCGCCGGCTCGGGCCTGGAGATGCGCGACATGCTGGCGCGGATCCACCAGATCGTCGGCGGCCTGATGCCGGCCGAGAATTTCTACATCGTCCACTACGACGACAAACGCGAAACGATCCGCTATCTCTACTTCGCCGACAGCCGCGACCAGTTCGACCCCGATCCGCTCACCGAATTCGCGATCGACCACAACATGCACAGCATGACCGCGGCGCTGCTGCGCCACGGCAGCACGCTGATCGGATCGCCGCGCGAGATCATCGACGCCCTGCAGATTCCCGACGACGAATACGCGGGCGGCCCGATGAGCGAGGACTGGCTCGGCGTACCGCTGCTGCGCGACACGCAGGTGTGCGGCGCGATCGTGGTGCAGGACTACGAGCGCCCGAAACGCTACGGCACCGAAGATCGGGCGCTGCTCGAATACGTCGCCCAGCACATCCTGACCGCGCTGGACCGCAAGACCGCGCGGGTGGAACTGGAACGCCGCGTCAAGGAACGCACCCACGCGCTGCAGCAGGCAAACACCGAACTGCAGGCCGAGGTGGTCGAGCGCGAACGCGCCGAGAAACTGCAGCAGGCGCTGTTCCGCATCACCGAGCTGTCGGTCAGCGCCGACAGCCTCGAACGTTTCTACGCAGACCTGCATTCGATCATCGGCGAGCTGCTGTACGCGCGCAATTTCTACATCGCGCTGGTCTCGGCCGACGGCCAGTTCATCGAATTCCCCTACGTCGCCGACGAGATCGATACGCGCCAGACCCGCGACCGGCCTCGCGCCAAGGGCCTGACCGAATACGTGATCGACACCGGTCGCGCGCTGCTCGCCGATCGCGCCGGCATCCAGGCGCTGGAAGCCGAGGGCCGCGTTCGCAGTTTCGGACCACTCGCGCACTGCTGGCTCGGCGTGCCGCTGACCCGCGACGACGCCGTGATCGGCGTGATCGGCGTGCAGAGCTACACCCAGGGCATCGGTTTCACCGAACGCGACCAGGAACTGCTGACCTTCGTCGCGCATCACATCGACGCCGCGCTGGCGCGCAAGCGCGCGCAGGATCGTCTGGTCGCGGCCCACGCCGAACTGGAAACGCGGGTACAGACCCGCACCCACGAACTGGCGGACGCCAATCGCGAACTGCGCGAACAGATCGCCGAACGCGTGCGCGCCGAACAGCGGCTGCGCCATCAGGCGCGACACGACAGCCTGACCGGCCTGCCCAACCGCGCGCAGTTGCAGGAGCGGCTGGACGACGCCATCGTGCGCGCCTCCGGCCCGAGCGGAAAATCGTTCGCCGTCATGTTCCTCGACATCGACCGGTTCAAGCTGATCAATGACAGCGTCGGCCATGTCGCCGGCGACGAACTGCTGGTGGAATCGAGCCGCCGGATCTCGCAGGTAATCGGCCGCGGCGACCTCGTCGCGCGCCTCGGTGGCGACGAATTCGCGATCCTGGCCGAGGACATCGAAACCGCCGAACAGGCCGAAACCTACGCCGCCGCGATCCTGCGCGGCCTCGGCCAGTCGATGTGGATCGAAGGCCGCGAAGTGTTCCCGTCGGCGAGCATCGGCATCGCGCTGTGGCATCCGCGCTACCGCAAGAACGAAGAATTGTTGCGCGACGCCGACGCCGCGATGTACCGGGCCAAACGCCGCGGCCGCAATCGCAGCGAGATGTTCGACGAGGAGATGCGTGCCGAAGCGATGCGCCTGCTGGATCTGGAGGCCGATCTGCGCCGCGCGATCATGCACGATGCCTTCGAGCCGCATTTCCAGCCGATTCTGCGTCTGCAGGACGGCGCGCAGGTCGGCTACGAGGCGCTGGTGCGCTGGAACCACGAGCGCCGCGGCCTGCTGATGCCGTCGGAATTCATCGGCGTCGGCGAGGACAGCAGTCTGATCGAGCAGGTCGACTGGCTGATGTACGCCCACGTCGTGTCGTCGATGAGCGAATACCCCGAGCGCTACGTGTCGATCAACGTTTCGCCGCGGCATTTCCTGTCGGACAACTTCGCCGACCGTCTGCTGCGCATGCTCGACGAAGCGGACCAGGACCCGCGCCGGCTGCGGATCGAGATCACCGAAGTCGCGCTGATCGAGGACGCGCCGCGCGCGCTGCGGGTGCTGCGCGATCTGCGCCATCACGGCGTGGCCGCGCTGCTCGACGATTTCGGCACCGGTTTCTCCGCGCTGTCGTATCTGCACCGGTTTCCGATCCAGGGACTGAAGATCGACCGCAGTTTCGTGTCGGGCCTCGATGGCGAAGCGCGGACCGAAAGTCTGGCGCTGGTGCGCGCGATCCTGGCGATGGCGATCACGCTCGGCATCGACACGATCGCCGAGGGCATCGAAACCCAAAGCCAGCGCGATATTCTCGTGGAGCAGGGCTGCCTGTTCGGCCAGGGTTATCTGCTCGGGCGTCCGCAACCGCTGCAACGCAGCGGCCATGCGGGGCGCCGTCGCAACGCGTCGATGCACTGAGCGCCGGCCAGCGGCGCGGCGAAGAGTCTCAACCGGGTTTCGCCGCGTCGTCCGCCGTCGACGGCAGCGATTCCGACGGCGCGTTCGCCGGCTCCGCGGTCGGACCGATCACGGGCAATGCGGCGGCGACCGGCTCGGGCCGGCGCAGGCCGAATCCGAACATCGCTTCGCTCTGGGTCGAGACCACCATCCGCACCATGCCGCTGGGCACCATCAGTTCCAGCGACACCTCACGCCCCTCCGGCGTCCGCCCGTCGATGGTCATCTCGATGAACGCGCCGCCGGTGTCGATCGTGGTGCAGGCGACGTGCGGACCGGCCGGACCGTCCTGCAGGAAAGGGCGGATCGGGTCGCCGAGGGCCTCCAGCGCCTGAGGGAAAAAGAACACGGCGTAACCGTTGGTGTCGTTCATCGCGAAAGATCCCGTACGTGACCCGCGGAGCGTAGCAGTTCCGACCATCGCGGTAGAGCGGCCTTCAGGCCGCTGCTCTTACGCTACGTAAAAGCAGCGGCCTGAAGGCCGCTCTACCGATCATGCTCGTACCGTTTCCACCGAGCGCGGGTGCGGCCCGACTTTCCTCGGGTTTCGCCTGCGGCCACGGCTGGCCTCGCTATCGCAACTCGATCGTCAGCGCCGCGGCGGCATCGCGCGCCTTCGCGCGGGCGTCGTCGATGTCCGCGCCGAGCGCCAGCGTCACCGCGACACGGCGATGGCCTTCCACCACGGGCTTTCCGAACAACCGCAGCGCAGTGTCCGGCGCGCGCAGCGCATCGGCGACGCCCGCGAACGCCGGCACGCCGTGACCGTGCGCGAGCACCGCGCAGGACGCCGACGGGCCGTTCCGGCCGATCTTCGGAATCGGCAGGCCCAGGATCGCGCGCGCATGCAGCGCGAATTCGCTCAGATCCTGCGAGATCAGCGTGACCAGGCCGGTGTCGTGCGGGCGCGGCGAGACTTCCGAGAACCACACCTCGTCGCCCTTCACGAACAGTTCGACGCCGAACAGGCCCCAACCGCCGAGGTCATCGGTGATGGTCCTCGCGATCCGCTGCGCGCGTTCGAGCGCGACCGGCGACATCGGCTGCGGCTGCCAACTTTCGCGGTAATCGCCATCGCGCTGAAGATGACCGATGGGGTCGCAGAAATCGGTACCGCCGGCATGACGCACGGTCAGCAGGGTGATTTCGTAATCGAAATCGATGAATCCCTCGACGATCACCCGCCCCGCGCCGGCGCGGCCACCGGTCTGCGCGTAATCCCACGCGCGGTCGATGTCGTCGGCGGTGCGCACCAGGCTCTGGCCCTTGCCCGAAGACGACATCACCGGTTTCACCACGCAGGGAATCCCGATCTCCGCCACCGCGGCGCGATAGTCGTCGAGCGTGTCGACGAAACGATAAGCGGATGTCGGCACGGCGAGCGTTTCCGCGGCGAGCCGGCGGATGCCCTCGCGATCCATGGTCAGGCGCGCCGCGCGTGCGGTCGGCACGATCCGGGTGTGGGTGCCGCGGCCCGCGAACTCGCGCTCCAGTTGCACCAGGGTTTCGGTATGGATCGCCTCGATCTCGGGCACGATCAGGGTCGGCCGCTCTTCGGCGATCAGATCGCGCAGCGCCTGCGCGTCGAGCATGTTCAGCACGTGGCTGCGGTGCGCCACCTGCATCGCCGGCGCGTCGGCATAACGGTCCGCGGCGATCACCTCGCAGCCGAAGCGCTGCAGTTCGATCGCCACTTCCTTGCCCAGCTCGCCGGCCCCCAGCAGCAGCACGCGGACGGCGGACGGCGACAGCGGCGTGCCGAATTCGATGGTGGGGACGGTGGTCATGGCGGCGGCTCGCTGGGAAAGAGACCATTTTAAATCAAAGGCTTGCGGACAAGTCCCGCCGCATGGGCGACCGCTCGTCCGGAAGCGCTTGTCGAAAGTGATATCTTTTTGATATCACATCATCATTCGCCACCCACCACGAGTCGCCGCCATGAAAGAAAACCCCTCCCGTTCCCTCCCCGGCATTCCGGTGCTGCTCCTGCTGGTCGCGGCCGTCGCCATCGGCGCGTGGCTGATCGCCACCAGCGCCGAGGACGGCACGCTGGGCTGGATCGCCGGCATCGCCCTGGTCCTGGGCGCGATCTTCCTGATGCTGGGTCTGTACAAGGTGGAACCCAATCAGGCCGCGGTGCTCGATCTGTTCGGCAAATACGTAGGCACGGTGAAAGACAACGGCCTGCGCTGGAACAACCCCTTCTACGGCAAGAAGAAGGTCTCGCTTCGGGTGCGCAATTTCGAGAGCAGCAAGCTCAAGGTCAACGAACTGGACGGCAGCCCGATCGAGATCGCGGCGGTCATCGTCTGGCAGGTCGTCGACAGTGCCGAAGCCGTGTACAACGTCGACGACTACGAAAGCTTCGTGCACATCCAGTCGGAATCGGCGGTGCGCACGATGGCCACCAGCTATCCCTACGACCAGCACGAAGACGGCCAGCTCGCGCTGCGCAGCCATGCCGCGGAAGTATCGAAGCACCTCATGGAAGAACTGCAGGAGCGTCTGGCCGACGCCGGCGTGAAAGTGCTGGATTCGCGCATCAGCCACCTCGCCTACGCGCCCGAGATCGCCCAGGCGATGCTGCAGCGCCAGCAGGCCAACGCGATCATCGCCGCGCGCACGCGGATCGTGCACGGTGCGGTGGGCATGGTCGAAATGGCGCTCGCCGAGCTGCAGAAGAACGGCGTCGTGCATCTGGACGAGGAGCGCAAGGCGCAGATGGTCAGCAATCTGCTGGTCGTGCTCTGCGGCGAGCGTTCGACCCAGCCGATCGTCAACGCCGGTTCGCTGTACTGACCGGCGGGATCGCATCGTGAGCGAGAAAAAGGCCTATCCGCTGCGCATCAACGCCGAGATCCTCGCGGCCGCGCAGCGTTGGGCCGACGACGAGTTGCGCAGCCTCAACGCTCAGATCGAATACGTGCTGCGCGATGCGCTGCGCAAGGCCGGGCGGCTGAAGGCACCCGACGACGGCGCGCCGTCGTCGCCCCCCACTTCCGGAGAAGACGCATGATCCACGTGATCGAACTGATCGAACGCCGCCGCGGCACGCGCGGGGGCGGGCGCCGGATCGCCCCGCGCGCCGCGCTGCTGTCGGCGCTGCTGCTGGCCCTCGGCATCGGTGCCGCATGGGTGGGACGCGCGCAGGCCCAGGATGCCGCGGCGCAGCCCCCATCGGCGCAGGCCGCGGAAGCGCAGCCTGCATTCGACCCGGTGCGCGAGGCGCTGGCCCTGCTCGACCGGATGGAGGCCGGCGATTTCGCCGCGATCCACGCCCGTTTCGACGCGAAGATGGCCGCGGCGGTCAGCGCGGAGCAATTGACCCAGGGTTGGACCGCGGTGCAGACCCAGATCGGCGCATTGCAGGCTCGCGGCGAACCCGTCGCGGATATCCGCGACGACGGCGCGCTGATCACCATTCCGCTGCGGTACGAACGCGGCGAACTGAAGGCCTTCATCGCCTTCGATGCCGAGCGCAGGGTCTCCGGATTCGCGATCCGCCCGGCGCAGACCGCCGCGCGGCCGGCCGCAGCGCCGCCGCCGGAAGACGCGAATTACGCCGAGACCGAACTGCGCATCGGCGACGAGACCAACGGATTGCCGGCGACGCTGTCGATGCCCAAGGGCGATGGCCCGGTCGCCGCGGTGGTGCTGGTGCACGGCTCCGGCCCGCAGGATCGGGACCAGAGCATCGGCCCCAATAAACCATTTCTGGACATCGCCCGCGGTCTGGCCGAACGCGGCATCGCGGTGCTGCGCTACGAGAAGCGCACGCGCGCGCGGCCGCAGGACTTCGCCGACGGCGGCACCATCGATCTGGAAACCACCGACGATGCATTGGCTGCCGTCGCCCTGCTGCGCACCCGGCCGCGCATCGATCCCGATCGCGTGTTCGTGCTCGGCCACAGCCTCGGCGGCATGCTGGCGCCGCGCATCGGCACGCGCGATCCGCGGATCGCCGGGCTGATCCTGCTGGCCGCACCGTCGCGGCCGCTGCTCGACATCCTGCTCGAACAGAACCGGCGGATGGCGGTGCTCGACGACGGCAAGACCGACGATGCCGAGAACGCCGAGATCGCGAAACTCATGGCCCGGATCGCGGCGGTGCGCCGCGGCGATGAAGTCTCCGGCGCCGACGCACCGCTGGGCCTTTCCACCGGCTATTGGCGCAGCATGGAAGCGGTGGATCCGGTCGTCGAGGCGCGCGCGACGAAACAGCCGCTGCTGTTCCTGCAGGGCGCGCGCGATCTGCAGGTGGTCGACGCCGACTGGCAGCGCTGGCGCGGCGCCTTCGGCGGCGATCCGCAGACCACCTTCAAGCTCTACGAGACCCTGAACCACCTCGCGATTCCCGGCGAAGGCACGCTGCAGGACTACGCGACGCCGGGGCATGTCGCCCCGGAACTGATCGCCGATGTCGCCGGATGGATCTCGGCGCAGGGCGGCAAGCGGGCACGCTGACGATGCGCTGCGCATTCGCCGTGGTCGCGCCCGATCCGCGCCGGGTCGCCCTCCTCCCCGCGCTGGGCTTGGCCGCCGGCCTGATCGGTCTGGCCTTCGCCGCCCGCGAAGAACCGCGGCTGTGGTTGCTGACGATCCCGATCGCGCTCGCCATGGTGCTGCTGGTCGCGCTGATCCGGCGGCGTCGGGTGACATTGGAAGACGATCGCCTGCGCATCGCCGGCAGCCTGCATACCGCGGACGTGCGCGTGGCCGAACTCGATCTCGATGCCGCACGCATCGTCGATCTTTCCACGGCCACCGCCCTGCGCCCGATGTTCAAGACCTTCGGAACGTCGCTGCCGGGCTTCCATGCCGGACATTTCCGGTTGCGCGATCGCTCGCGCGGCTTCCTGCTGCTGACCGACCGCAGGAAAGTGCTGGCCCTGCCCGAACGCGGCGGCCGCATGCTGCTGTTGAGCCTGGAGAAACCGCAGGCCCTGCTGGATGCGTTGAAGGCCGTGGCGGGAGCAGGTGGTCGACGCTAATCTGTGCGGATGCGTCCCCTGCCCCGCATCCTGCTGAACACCGCCACGCTGGAAGCCTGGCCCGCCTGGCTGCTGCGCGCGCGCAGCAATCGCGATGCGCGCAGTCTGGCGCGCGCGCAGTGGGTGCTGCGGCGCAAGCGCGATGGACGTTATCTCGCCGCGATGCTGCCGGAAGGCTGGCTCGGATTGGACCCGCACTGGAGCCGCGAATCCGGTCTGGACGCGGCGCTGGATGCGTTGGACGCGCCGCTGCCGCACGCGGGCGCACGCGCCCCCGCGGCGCTGCCGTCGCATGCGCTGCGCGACCGCCTCGATGCGCTCGGTCTCGATGCCGAAGACTACGCCGCGCGCACCGCGCTGCCGCTGGTGCCGGAGCCCGCGTGGCTGGCGCACGCGGGCTTCGACCGCTATCGGCGTCCGCTGTGGCTGCACCCCGGCGCCGCGCGCGCGTGGGCGCGGCTGCGCACTGCGGCGCAGCGCGACGGCGTCGTGCTCGAAGCGATTTCCGGCTATCGCAGCCACGATTATCAATTGGGCATCTTCGCGCGCAAGCGCGCACGCGGGCTGAGCGTCGCCGAGATCCTCACCGTCAACGCCGCGCCGGGCTTCAGCGAACATCACGGTGGACGCGCGCTCGACATCGGCACGCCCGGCGAACCGCCCGCGGAGGAATCGTTCGAAAACACCGACGCTTTCGTCTGGCTGCGCGACCGTGCGATCGCGCACGGATTCCGCATGAGTTTCCCGCGCGACAATCCGCACGGCATCGTCTACGAGCCGTGGCACTGGTGCCATCAGGAAGGATCGCCATGAACGAAATGCCGTCTGCCCTGCTCATGTCGCTGCTCGTTGCGTTGCTGAACCTGCCCGCGCATGCGCAATCGCCCGAGCCGCCCCTCGTACACGAAGCGCCTCGTCCGCACACGAACGAAGCATCCGACCGCGGCTTTTCCGCGTTGATGCATGTCGTATCTTCCGCCGAGGCGGAACGCTTCCTACACGAATGGAACACTACACCGGCCGCGCATGCGCCGAGATTGACTGCGGCCGGCGAGGCACGGCGCGGCGATACAGTCTCGACCATCATCGTCTACTCCGGATGCGCCGCCGACAAACCCGCCGGAAGCGTATGCCCGGCACGCATGGATCTGCGGATCGTCGCGCCTGACGGCAGCACCTATGGCGAATACACGGACATCCCCCTCGCTGAAAGCGTGCCGACAGCCCACAAGGTCGTGCAATTGTCGCCGGTGGATATGCGCATCGAGTTCGAGCCCCACGACAAACCGGGGCGATACCGCGTGCTCGCCACCATCCGCGATCCCTCGCGCGACATCGTGTTGTCGCTCGAAACCGGGATCGAACTGCTGCCCGGCAAACCGAAGGAATGAGATTTTCCGTCAGCCCGACGCTGGACCATGCCTGGGCCAGCGGACGCAATCACTTCAATCTGATCCGCCTGATCGCCGCCTGGCTGGTGATCTGGAGCCATGCCTGGGCGATCACCGGCACCGCCGGCAACGATCATTTCGCGCGCCTGACGCTGTCGAAATCTGCCGGCGCGTTCGCGGTCGACGTGTTCTTCGTCATCAGCGGATTTCTCGTCGCCGCCAGTTGCGAACGCAACGGCTGGCGCGAATTCCTGCTGGCGCGCGCGCTGCGCATCTATCCGGCGCTGATCGTGTGCGTCGCATTGACCGTCTGCGTGCTCGGGCCGCTGCTCACCACCGCGGCCGACTACTGGCGCGATGCCGCGACCTGGCGCTATCTGTGGGCGAACGCGACCCTGTGGCGCGCGGAATTCTGGCTGCCCGGCGTGTTCGAGACATTGCCGCGCACCGCCGCGAACGGCTCGCTGTGGACGCTGCCGATCGAGGGCCGGCTGTATCTGGCGCTGCTCGCGGCCGGCGCCCTGGGCATGCTGCGGCCGTGGCGCTATCTGCCCGCCTGGATGCTGGCGATCGCGGGCACCGCGGCGTTCGCGTGGCTGCGGGCGCCGCTGCAGGAACATCTCGCCTATCTGGTCTGGGTGACCGCGTTCTTCATCACCGGAACCCTGCTGTGGACGTGGCGCGCGCGCATCCGCCTGTCGTGGTGGCCGCTGCTGCCGCTGCTGGGTCTGGCGGCCATCGGCCGCGGCACGCTCGGCTTCGTTCCGGTCTATTTCGCGCTGGTCGTTTACGGCACCTTCTGCCTCGCGTTCCTGCCGCGGCTGCCGCGGATCGAACGCAACGACCTGTCCTACGGGCTGTATCTCTACGGTTGGCCGATGCAGCAGCTGGCGCTGGTGCTCGGCGCGACCACGGTGCTCGCGAACACGATCGCCGCGAGCGCACTGGCATTCGCCTGCGCGGCGCTGTCGTGGTTCCTCGTCGAACGACCCGCGCTGCGCTGGAAACGCCGCCTGCTCGCGGGTTGAAACTGCGTCCCGCGGTTCAATCCTGCGAGCGTTTCGTCGCCGTCGTCGTCTGCGCCGCGAAATCGGCGATCCGCCACAGATACACGCTGGCGTAGCTGCGATAAGGCCCCCAGCGTTCGCCGCGTTCGGCCAGCGCTTTCGGCGTCGGCATCTCGTCCGTCTTGTCGACGCGCTGCGCGCCCTTGCGGATGCCGAGATCGTCGATCGGCAACACGTCCGGGCGGCCCAGCCGGAACATCAGCATCATCTCCACGGTCCAGCGACCGATCCCGCGCACCGGCACCAGCGCGGCGACGATGGCGGCGTCGTCCATCGTCGACATCCGCCGCAGATCGGGAATCTCGCCGCGCGATTCGCGCAGGGCCAGGTCGCGCAAGGCCAGCAGTTTGTTGCCGGAAACGCCGCAGGCGCGGAGCGTGGCGTCGTCGCAGCGCGCGAGCGTGTCGCAGTGGAAACGCTCGCTGCCGATCGCGGCTTCCACGCGGCCCACGATCGTCGCGGCGGCCTTGCCGCTGAGTTGCTGGTACAGAATCGCTCGGGCCAGGGCATCGACCGGATCGAACGGTTTGCGCCAGCGCGGATCGGGATCGAGCGGGCCGATCCGTTTCATCCATGTCCCGAGTTTGCGGTCGCGCTTGGCGAGATGCGCGTAGGCGGCCTCGGTATCGAATCCACGAGCGTAGCGCGGCATCTCGGCGAGACCTCAGCGGCGGAAGGCGTCCACAGCGTACAGCAGCCAACCGCCGATCATCAGCATGCCGCCGATCGGGGCCGGACGCGTCGACAGCGCGAAAAAATGGGCACCGACCAGCGCACCGGAGAACAACGCCGTGCCGAGCAGCAGCGCGGCGAGCGCGACCGTGCCGATGCGGCGGGGCGTCTGCCGCGACAGCGCGGCGAGCGCGACCCCATGGACCAGCGCGAACAGCGCGGCCGACGACAGGCTGGCGCGCACGTCGCCCTCGGCGGCATGCGCGGCGTAGGCCGACAGCGCGACGCCCGCAGCGGCCAGCACCGCGCCCGAGGCCGCGAATGCGCCATGGATGCTGTGGGGTGTGGTCATGCGCAAACTCCGGATGTGGCGTCGCGGAACGGATCGCCCCAAAAGCGAAGCGCCGCATCGAGCGGCGCTTCGGTGGTGCCTTGCGGTATCGGTCGGATGATCCGACGGATGACTTCGCGTTCTGGCGCCTTACTTGATCGCCCAATAGGCGGTGAACTTGCCGTCTTCCTTGAACGCGCCTTCGATGCCGCTGTCGTAAACCTCGTACGGGCGCTCGGTGATCTCGTAACCGCGCGGGCCAGACCAGGCGCGCAGCGCGTTGCGCACGTTCTCGAGTTCGCGGATGTAGCCGGTGAACTTGGCGGTGACGGCGCGACGTGCGGGCACCAGCTTGTACTTCACCGGGCCCTGCAGGGTCAGGCCCGTCAGTTCGGTGGTCGCGGTGGCGGCGGCTTCGGCGGTGTCGGCCTTGCGCACCGGCAGAACCACGTCGAAGCTGTAGGTATCGCGACCCTGTTCGTTGGTGACGATGCGCATCGGACCGGTGGCGACCAGGCCGTTGGCGGCGATGGTGCGGTTGATCCATTCCAGGTTGGCGCGCATCGATTTTTCGATCTCGACATCGTCGAACTTCACGCTGCCCGAGGGCACCGACAGCAGATGCTCGGCGGGGACGTCGACCAGCGACAGGCCCGTCAGCTTCTCGCCGTATACGGTGTGATCGATATTCGGAATCGAGGCCAGCATGTTGCTGAGCTTGGCCAGGCCGAACTTCATGTCGTCGCCGACGTGACTGCGCACGTAGAGACCGGCGTAACGACCGATCAGGTTCCAGCCGTAATCGACCTTGTAGCTCTGCGCGATCTCGACGTTGCGGTTGTTCTTGCCGGTCGGCTTCAGCCTGAACTCGGTGCGTTTGCCGTGGCCCTGACGGTCGTTGTCGATCTGGATGGCGACCAGTTCGTTCGGCACGCTCTCGACGATCTTCCAGGTGCCGGTGCCGACTTCGGATTTTTCAGAATCGTAGTGGAATTCCGCACCGACGCCCGATTCGGGGCCGGAAATACGGGTCTTCATCTTCGGGTCGCGCAGCGGGATCGCGTTCCAATCCTTGAAACGGCTGAAGTTGTTCAGGGTCTCGTAAACGATGGTCAGCTTGCGGTTCGTTTCGACCCGCTCGACCAGATAACGACTGGACGGCAGCACGAGGCCGACGATGAGGAACAGCGCGGCGACGATCGCCAGGGAAATCAGGATCTCGAGCAGACGGGTCATTCAGGGGCTCTCCGGGACCAATGCCGGCTGATGGCAGGCAAGACCCGAATCGTATCAGGGAAGGCCGGCCCGCGGCGAGGGCCGCGCCGCGCATGTGCGGAATGCGGCGGTTCGCGGCCGACGACCGTCCCGGAACGCCGCATTCTCGACGCCATTCTCCGGCCATCGCGCCCGCGATGCTGCGCGGGCGCGACCGGACCGATCAGATCAACTGCAGCTCGAAGGCCTTCAGCACCGCACGGGTGCGGTCGCGCACGCCGAGCTTGGACAGAATGTTGGACACGTGATTCTTGATCGTGCCCTCGGCCACGCCCAGCGAATTGGCGATTTCCTTGTTCGAGAAGCCCGAGGCCATCAAACGCAGGATCTCGGTCTCGCGGTCGGTCAGCGGATCCGGGCGGTCCAGGCTGACGAAATCGTTGCGCATGTGCTCCAGGCCCGAGAGCAGGCGCTGGGTGACGGCGGGCTGGACCAGCGAGCCGCCGCCGGCCACGGCCTGGATCGCCCCGACCAGTTGCTCCAGCGACACGTCCTTCAGCAGGTAGCCCTTGGCGCCGGCCTTCATCCCGGCCAGGACCAGCTGATCGTCGTCGAACGTGGTCAGGATGATGGTCGGCGGCAGCTGATCGAGCCGGCTCAGGGCCTGCAGCGCCTCCAGCCCCGACATCGCCGGCATCCGCATGTCCATCAACACCACATCCGGCCGGATCTGCGGGATGAGCTCGACCGCCTGGCGGCCATCGGCGGCTTCGGCCACCACCTCGATCCCCTCGGCCAGCGCCAGCAGGGAGCGGATGCCCTGGCGTACCAAGGTCTGATCGTCGACCAGACAAACGCGAATCATGTCGCCTCCTGTGTCCTCATCATGATGCCGTTGACGCGCCGGCCCACGGGCCGGACCGCGCATGGGGCGCGGCGCGGAACCGCTCCCGGAATGGATACGCGCAAAAGCGCGGGTCGGAGGCGCAGCCGCCGCATCGACGGCCCGCGGGCGGGCGTCATGCCGCCGCTCCCCCGGTCGCCGTCGCGCCCGGCGGATCGGGTCGCGCCGGCGTGCCCGCCTGCCGCTCGGTGCCACGGACGACCGGCAGATAGAGCGTCAGCGAAAAGCCGCGGCCGGGGAGCGTGTCGATCTCGACGCTGCCGCCGCAGGTCGCCAGACGCTCGCGCATGCCGCGCAGACCGTTGCCCGCGGCCGGCGCTTCGGCACCGCGACCGTCGTCCCGGGCCTGCAGCTGAACGCCATCGTCCCGCCACCGGTACTCCAGCACCAGCGTCGTGGCCTGGGCGTGACGGACCACGTTGGTGACGATTTCCTGTGTGCAGCGCAGCAAAACGTGGGCGCGTTCGGGATCATCCAGCAGGAACGGCTGCGGCAATCGCATGTCGATATGCAATCCGGGCACATTGTCGGCCAGCGGCAACAGGGTCGCGGCCATGTCGATGTCGTCGCTGTCCCGGATCTGACTGACCGCCTCGCGCACGTCGCTCAACAGCAATCTCGCGAGCGTGCGGGCCTGGGAGACGTGTTCCTGGACCTTGCCTTCGGCGAGATGACTGGCGACTTCCAGATTCAGGCTGAGCGCGGTCAGATGGTGACCCAGCAGATCGTGCAGTTCGCGCGAAATGCGCGTGCGTTCGTTGACGCGGACGCTCTCGGCGAGCAGAGCGCGGGTGGCCCGAAGCTCGGAATTCAGGCGCCGCTGCTCCTCGCGGGCCATCGCCTGCTGGCGTGCGATCAGGCTGGTCACGTACACGAATCCGGCGAATCCCACGTACAGCAGCGACTGCATCACCCCTTCGAACATGGGGAGTCCGATCAGTCCCACGAATACCGGCACCATCACCATCTGGCTGACGACCAGCCAGACGACGCTCATCGGCAGCGACAGCATCCACGGCAGCACGCAGGCCGCGACCATCAGCAGAATGCTGCCGAGACCGGTTTCGGTGTGATAACTGACCCCGATCGCGCTCAGGGTCATCAGCACCAGGAACAGATAATCCACGGCATACCGGCGAACCGCGAGGCCGCGGGCCAGCCATGCGTAGGTGAAGCCGAAGGCGAAATAGGCAAGCCACCCCTGCCAGGCGCGCATGGCGTCGGAGTAAACGATCGGCACCACGACCACGGCCCAGGTGAAAAGCCCCGAGTAACGCAGCAACCGGCCATGGTCGAGACGCGTGAACATCCCGGCAGTGTAGGCGGTCTGTCGCGGGCTGGACCCCACCGGAAGTCATGCATCGCCCGAAACCGCATCGGAACGCACGACGGCCGCGGATCGGCGGGTTTCGCCCGGGAACGGCGGGCATGCGATAATTTCGCGTCCCATCGTTGCCGGGCCCCCGCCCGCGCACGCCACAGCCGGAGTCACGAGGAATGTCGATTGTCATCCGCGACGTGCGCGAGCACGAGCTGGATTCCGTTCTTGCCCTGAACAATGCCGCCGGCCCGACGATCCTGCCCTTCGACCAGGCGCGCCTGCGTCATTTCTTCGAGACCGCGGAGTACTTCCGTGTCGCCGAACGCGACGGCACGCTCGCCGGCTTCATGATCGGCGTGGGCAGCGACGCCGCGCACGACTCCAGCAACTTCCGCTGGTTCCGCGAACGCTATCCCCATTTCTTCTACATCGACCGCATCGTGGTCGCCAGCCGTCGCCGCGGGGGCGGCGTCGGTCGCGCGTTCTATGCCGATGCCCAGAGCTACGCCGAACTGCGCTATCCGCAGCTCGCCTGTGAAGTCTTCCTCGACGCCGCGGCCGACCCCAACCTGCCCGACCCCGCTCTGCTCTTCCACGGCAGCTTCGGCTTCCGCGAGGTCGGCCAGCAGGTGATGCCGGAAACCGGCCTGCGCGCGGCCATGCTGATGAAGGATCTGTGCAGCTATCCGTGGGTGCGCGACACCTACGGCGCGCAGTTGCCGTCCGAACCGTGGCTGACCCTGCCGCGCACCGCACCGGCGCCGCAGCGCGCGACGGGCACCAGCGCATGAGCGCGGGCGCCAGCGCGATGAACTACGAACTGGCCGGCGACCTGAAGATCGGACAGGTCGGCATCGCCAACCTGCGCATCCGCACGCTCGATGTCGAACGCCTCGGCGCGGAAATGCGCGACCGCGTCGCGCGCGCGCCGAAACTGTTCGAACGCGCCGCGGTCATCGTCGATTTCGGCGCCTTGCCCGGCACGCCGGATGCCGCCAGCGCGCGCGCGCTGCTGGACGCGCTGCGCGCCGCGGGCGTGATTCCGGTGGCCCTGGCCTACGGCAGCAGCGACAACGAGCGCCTCGCGATCGAACTCGGCCTGCCGCTGCTGGCCAAGTTCCGCGCCCAGTACGAGTCGCCCGACGCCGCCGCGAACGCGCCCATGCAGACCGGGCATGCGCAGAATGCGCCCGCGCCGAGGGCCGCGGACACGCCGCCCGCGAAGGCGGCCGCGCCGGCCGCCGCGAAGACCGCGGCCGCTTCCGGCGAACCCGGCATGATCCAGACCGCGCCGATCCGCTCGGGCCAGCAGATCTACGCCGAGCAGCGCGATCTCACCGTGCTCAACACCGTGGGCGCCGGCGCCGAAGTGATCGCCGACGGCAGCATCCACATCTACGGCGCCCTGCGCGGGCGCGCGCTGGCCGGCGCGCGCGACAACGAAAAGGCGCGCATCTTCTGCCGCGAGTTCCACGCCGAACTCGTCGCCATCGCAGGACACTACAAGGTCATGGAGGACATTCCGGCGGATCTTCGCGGCAAGGCCGTGCAGGTCTGGCTGGACAACGGGCAAATCCACATCGCCGCGCTCGCATGAGCCGCGGACATCAGAACGCAACGCCAGCAACAGGAGAACGACTTTGGCTGAAATCATCGTAGTCACATCGGGCAAGGGTGGCGTCGGCAAGACCACCAGCAGCGCCAGCCTCGCGTGCGGGTTCGCGCGCCGCGGCAAGAAGGTCGCGGTCATCGACTTCGACGTCGGCCTGCGCAACCTCGACCTGATCATGGGCTGCGAACGCCGGGTCGTGTACGACTTCGTCAACGTCATCCACGGCGAGGCTTCGCTGAAGCAGGCGCTGATCAAGGACAAGCGCTTCGAGAATCTGCACCTGCTCGCCGCCTCGCAGACCCGCGACAAGGACGCGCTGACCAAGGAAGGCGTCGAGAAGGTGCTGAAGGAATTGGCCGACGACGGCTTCGACATCATCCTCTGCGACTCGCCCGCCGGCATCGAGAAGGGCGCGTTCCTCGCCATGTACTACGCCGACCAGGCGGTGGTGGTGGTGAATCCGGAAGTCTCCAGCGTGCGCGACTCAGACCGCATCCTCGGCCTGCTCGCGTCGAAGACCAAGCGCGCCGAGAACGGCGAGCGCGTGAAGGAACATCTGCTGCTCACCCGCTACAGCCCGGCCCGCGTCGAGACCGGCGAAATGCTGAGCATCCACGATGTCGAGGAAGTGCTGGGCCTGAAGACCGTCGGTGTGATTCCGGAATCCCCGGACGTGCTCAACGCGTCGAACAAGGGCGAGCCGGTGATCCTGGACATGGAATCCAGCGCCGGTCAGGCCTACGACGACGCCGTCGCCCGGCTGCTGGGCGAGGACCGCCCGATGCGCTTCACCCAGCTCGAGAAGAAGGGTTTCTTCAGCAAGCTGTTCGGAGGCTGAGGCCATGTCTCTGTTCGATTTCCTGAAGCCCAAGAAGAACACCGCCTCCATCGCCAAGGAGCGTCTGCGCATCATCGTCGCGCAGGAGCGCACGCATCGCGGCGCGCCCGACTATCTGCCGCTGCTGCAGCGCGAACTGCTGGAAGTGATCCGCAAGTACGTCAGCGTCGACGTGGACGCGGTCAAGGTCGAAATGGCGAAGGACGGCGACCACGACGTGCTCGACATCTCGGTCTCGCTGCCGGACGAGCGCACCGCGTCGTCGTGACCCGACGCGACATGCCATGTCCAACCGAATGTCCGACCGCATGATCGCAATACAGGATGTCGGGATCGATCGGGAAATGCCCGCGCCCGACGTCCTCGTTCTCGACGACATCGCGGTCGCCGATGCGGCGGCGCTGCTCGGTCGATTCGGCCTGACCCTGGTCGTGGTCGCGGACGATGCCGCAATCCCGGGCAGCTTCTGGGGCGAGCGCGAGGCCGGCGTGATCGGGCACACCGTCTACGCACGCCGCGATACGCCGCTGCATTCGCTGCTGCACGAAGCCTGCCATCTCATCGTCATTCCGCCGACATTGCGCTTCCGCGTGCATACCGACGCCAGCGATTCGCAGTTCGAGGAAGACGCGACCTGTTACCTGCAACTGCTGCTGGCCGACGAATTGCCGGGTTTCGGGATCGAACGCGCGTTCGCCGACATGGACGCATGGGGTTACACCTTCCGACTGGGCTCGGCGAAGCGCTGGTTCCAGCAGGACGCCGACGACGCCGCGGAATTCCTGCACGACCTGCGGCATCTGGACGGGCTGTTGCCCGCCGCGCCGGATGCGTCCGTTTTTCAGACCCTGCGCACGGTCTGAGGGCCGCGCGCCGCGCCGGACCGTCCGGAAAAACGCCCGCGGCCTTGCGCCGCCGGAGCCGTCGCACTAGCCTCCGGGGCTGAGCCGTCCGGCTACCGGAGATCCCACGTGAACCCTCGCAACACCCTTCTGGCCCTCGCCATCGGCGCCGGCCTGCTCGCCCTCACCGCCTGCCAGAAAGAAACGCCGAAGGACGATGCGTCCGCAACCGGCGGCACAGACGCCAAGGCCGACGCGAACGCCGATGCGTTCGTCGCGCGGGTCAACCGCGAATACAAGGAGATGTATCCGGAGTTGACCGCAGCGCAGTGGCTGTCCTCCACCTACATCAACGACGACAGCCAGACCGTCGCCGCCAAGGCCAACGAACGCTTCCTCACCCGGCTCAACGGCTGGATCAAGGCGGCGAAACCCTTCGAAGGTCAGAAGATGTCGCCCGAGAGCGCACGCGCGATCCTGCTGCTCAAGTTGTCGACCGCGATGCCGCCGCCGAACGATCCCGCGAAGCTCGGCGAACTCACCCGCATCGCCACCAAGATGGAAGGCGATTACGGCGCAGGCAAATACTGCACCGGCACCGGAGAAGCGAAGGGCTGCCGCGACCTCGGCGAACTCAGCGGCACGCTCGCCACCAGCCGCGACTATCAGGCGCAGTTGGACGCCTGGCAGGGCTGGCACACCATTTCGCAGCCGATGCGCAAGGACTACGTGCGTTTCGTCGAACTGGTGAACGAAGGCGCGAAGGAAATGGGCTTCGCCGACGCCGGCGAAATGTGGCGTTCCGGCTACGACATGACGCCGGCGGAAATCGCCGCGGAAACCGATCGCCTCTGGGGCCAGGTCAAACCGCTCTATCAGGAACTGCACTGCTACACCCGCACCCGACTGCAGACGCAGTACGGCCCCGGCAAGGGCGCCACCGCCGGCGGCATGTTGCCCGCGCATCTGATGGGCAACATGTGGCAACAGGACTGGGGCAACCTCTGGGACGTGCTGGAACCCTACAAGGGCGCCGGCAGCCTCGACATCACGTCCGCGCTGCGGAAGCGCTACGACGCGCACTATGCGCAGGCCGTCGCCAAGGCCGGCGCGGGCGCGGACAGCGCGACGCTGGTCGAGGCGGACCGCGAGGCTCAGCTCAAGACCGCCGAGGAAATGACCCAGCGCGCGGAGGAGTTCTACGTGTCGCTGGGCATGCCGAAGCTGCCCGCGAGCTACTGGCAGAAGACCCAGTTCATCCAGCCGCGCGATCGCGACGTGGTCTGCCATGCCAGCGCCTGGGACATGAACATGTCCGGCGACGTGCGCACCAAGATGTGCATCAAGCCGAACGAGGAAGAGTTCACCACCATCTACCACGAACTCGGGCACGTCTATTACTACCTCGCCTACAACAAGCAGCCGCCGCTGTTCCAGACCGGCGCGCACGACGGCTTCCACGAAGCCATCGGCGATACCATCGTGCTCGGCATGACCCCGCAGTATCTGCAATCCATCGGTCTGGCGAACGCGCAGGACCAGAGCAAGGAAGCGCTGATCAACGCGCAGATGCGCATGGCTTTGGCCAAGATCTCGTTCATGCCCTTCGGCCTGATGATCGACCGCTGGCGCTGGGGCGTGTTCGACGGCTCGATCAAGCCCGGCGAATACAACCGGGCCTGGTGGGATCTGAAAGCCAAGTATCAGGGCGTCGCCCCGGTCACCCCGCGCGGCGAGGAATTCTTCGACGCCGGCGCCAAGTACCACGTGCCGGGCAACACGCCCTACACCCGCTACTTCCTCTCGCACATCCTGCAGTTCCAGTTCTACAAATCGCTGTGCGACGCCTCCGGCCACAAGGGGCCGCTGTACGAGTGCAGCTTCTACAACAACAAGGAAGCCGGGCAGAAATACTGGGCGATGCTGAGCAAGGGGTCCAGCCAGCCCTGGCAGAAGACGATGAAGGAACTGACCGGCGGCGAGAAGATGGACGCCTCCGCCGTGCTCGAATACTTCGCCCCGCTGCAGACCTGGCTGGAAGAACAGAACGAAGGCCAGAGCTGCGGCTGGCAGTTGCCTCCGTCCGCCGCGCAGCGCTGATCTCGACCGCCGCCGGCATCGGGGCGACACGGAATTCGCAGGCGCGGGAATTTCGGACAAGGGAATTTCAGGCACGAAATCGCATGAGCAGGGATCTCATCGGAGGCCGGCGCAAGCCGGCCTCCGGTTTTGAGGCGGACACCGCTGCCAATCCCGGATCGCGATGGCTATGATGCGACCGCCGAGACACACCGTCGGCATTTTCCACCGGACGGACCCCATGCACACGGATCGGAGCAGAGCCCTCGCGACGCATGCGCGCTTCCGCGTCGGCGCGATGCTGGTGCAGCCCGATCGTCTGATCGTCTCGGTCGACGGCAGGGAGATCGAGCTCGAACCGCGCATGATGGAAGTGCTGGTCGCCTTGGCAGAGCATGCCGGCGAAGTCGTCAGTTCCGAACAATTGCTGATCGAAGTCTGGCGCGGCACCTTCTACGGCGACAATCCGGTCCACAAGGCCATCGCCTATCTGCGCAAGGTCTTCGGCGACGATCTCAAGTCGCCGCGTTACATCGAAACCATCCGCAAACGCGGCTATCGGCTGATCGCCAAGGTCTCGTACCCCGACGACTACCGGCGCGTGGCGGTGCAGACCTCCGCCTGGAACGGCGCCAGCCCGTACGTCGGCCTCAGCGCGTTCGACGGCGAACATGCCGGCGTTTTCTTCGGCCGCAGCCGCGTCACCGCGGAACTCCTGGCAGCGATGCGCCAGCAGATCGACAATCAGCGTCGCTTCGTGCTCATCGTCGGCGCCAGCGGCTGCGGCAAAACCTCGCTGCTCAATGCAGGCGCACTGCCGTTGCTGCGCCAGGACGGCGGTTTCGACGGATTGCGCGCGCTCTCGATCGCGAGCTGCGATCTGGCCGGCGTCGACACCGAAGATGTCCTGACGCATCTCGCGGCTTCGTTGGCGACATGGACGCTCGGCGAGCGACCGGTGTTCGCGCCGGGACCTGTCGCCGACCTCGCCGCTGCGATCCGCGAGTCGCCGGCCTCGATCACCGCCGCCATCGACGAGGCCTTCCGGCGCCACCCCTCCCGGGAACTCGCGGATCAACGGCACGCGCATCTGCTGCTGACGATCGACCATGCCGAAACGCTGGTCGCGACCCGGGGCCGGCACCCCGAGCGGCACGATGCGGAACGGGATGCCGCGTTTTCGCGCGCATTGCATCACCTGTGCGAATCGCCGCGCGTGATGGTGGCGATGATCGTGCGCGGCGACTTCTATCTCGCGCTGGTCGAAGCCTTTCCCGAGATCGCCGAACGGAAACTGGGCGAGGGCCATTTCGACGTGCTGACCCCGCGTCCGGGCGAGATCGCGCAGATCATCCGCACGCCCGCCGCCTTGGCCGGCCTGACCTTCGAGGAAGATCCGCAGACCGCGGAACACCTCGACGACGTGCTGCGCGACGCCGCCAACGCCCACGCCGATGCGTTGCCGCTGTTGCAGCACACGCTGCAGGCGCTGTACGAACGTCGGAGCGACGACGGCGAACTGCGTTTCGAAGCCTACCGCGCGATCGGCGGTCTGGAAGGCGCGCTCGCGCATCGCGCCGAGGAAGTCTTCGCCACCCTGCCCGAGGCCGCCAGGCGCGGGCTCGGCAGGCTGTTCTCGCAGATGGTGGTGATGCAGCAGGACAACGACAGCGTCAGCGCGCGTCGCGTGGCCTGGTCGGCGTTGGACGACGACGCCCGCGCGCTCGCCGAAGCCTTCGTGCGTGCGCGCCTGTTCGTCGCCGAATTGAGCGACGGCCTGGCCGGCGTCCGCGTGGCGCATGAAGCGCTGCTGCGGCAATGGCCGCGCGCGCGCGACTGGATCCAGGACAACCGCCGCCTGCTGCAGGCCAAAGCGCGCATGCGCCGTGCCGCGGCGCGCTGGATCGAGGACGGCCGCAGCGCGGATCAACTGCTCAACCCCGGCCGGCCGCTGCAGGACGCACTGGAAGCCGCGAAGCGGTTGCCGGACGATCTGGGGCCCGACGAACACGCGTTCCTGCGGGCGTCGGCGAAACTCGACCGGCGCAAGCGCTGGCTGCGGGTCGCGGCCATCTCGGGCCTGGCGATCTTCGCGGCCGTCTCCGCCCTGCTCGCCCTGCTCGCCACCCAGGCCCGCGACGAAGCCGAACGCCGCCGCGAAGAGGCCCTGCAACTGGCCGATTTCATGCTGGTGGATCTGGCCGACAAACTGCGCCCGCTGGGCAATCTCAAACTGCTCGACAGCATCAGCGCCAAAGCGCTCGCGCAACTGGAACGCCAGCCCAAGGCGCAGACGCGCACCGAAGACCTGATCAACCGGTCCCGCGCCCTGCGCACGGCCGGTGAAGTGATGACGGAGCAGGCGAAACTCGATGAAGCGAAGTCCGCCTTCGAGCGTGCCACGCTCGCCGCGAGCACCGCCGTCGAACGCGCACCGACATCCGCCGAAGCCATCGCCGAACTGGGCATCGCGACGTATTGGCTGGGCTACCACCACTATCGGCAAGGCCGGCTGGATGAGGCGCGCAGGCATTGGGGCACGTATCTGAAAACGAGCGAACGGCTGGTTCGGCTGGAACCGAACAACCCGGACTGGCGGATCGAGCTGTCGTATGCGCTCAACAACCTCGGCGCCGTCGCCCGCGACCAGGGGCATATCGGCGAGGCGCTCGCGCACTTCAAGCGCTCGGCCGGACTCAAGGCCGGCGTGCTGTCGACCAGAGCCGACGACGACAACCTGCGCTACGACCTGGTCGACACGCTGTCGTGGATCAGCAGCGGCGAAGCGTCGGAAGGACGTTTGTCGGAGGCTGCGGCCGGTTATGCGGAACAGATCGTCATGCTGCGCCGGCTGGTCGACAAGAAGCCGGACGCGCTGGTATGGAAGCGCAGGCTGGCGACCTCGCTGCTCAGCAGCGCTCAACTCGCTTTTTCCCGCGGGCGTCTGGAAGAAGCCCGTGCACAGACCGCAGCGAGCATCGCCGCATTGTCCGCGCTGACCGAGCGCGAACCGGACAACAAGGTCTGGGCGCGCGATCTGGCGCTGGCGCACATCGAAGCGGGCGAAATCGCCGACGCCCGCGGCGATGCGCGCGGACGCGGCACGCACGCCGCGTCCGCGGAAAGACTGGTTCGGGACCTCAAGGCCTCGGGCGATGCATCGATGGCGCTGCAGCGGTTGGATGTCTCGGTCCGCCTGTTGATCGCCCGCGCCCAATCCGACGCCGTCGTCGCCGATGCGATCCGCGACGGGGCCATCTCGGATCTCGAGCGCATCGCGAAGGCATCGAAGGGCGGCATCCACGAAACCGCCCTGCTCGCGAAGGCATTGATCGTTCGCGGACGGGAGCGTTCGCGAAAAGGAATGACGGCCGAAGCCCATGCCGACTGGCAACGCGTCATCGGCCTGCTCGATCCGATCGGTGCGGGTTCAAGGAGTGCGAGCTCGAAAGATCCGGATGTCATCGTGCCGTGGGCAAGCGCCCACGTTTTGCTCGGCCGACGCCAGCGCGTCGAAAAGCAGATCGCATGGCTGGCGGACATCGGATATGCGGACCCGCACTTCATCGAGATCACCGCGGTCAGCGCCGCCCCTCATGTCCTATCCCGACTCGAATGACTCCTGCAGAGAATCCGTATCGACACCGCGCACGCGCGCCGATCGTGGAATAGTCGCCATACAAGATCGATGCAGTGCCATCGAGGGCATCCCCCGGCCCATCCACCAACGCCGATGCCAGTGTCGGCGCAACCCAATGCGAGGCAGCACCGTCATGACAAGAATCGCAAACATCAGTCGCCCTCATCCCACCCTTGCCAAAATGCTGGATAACGAAAGAGCGCCAGAGCCACACTCCATCGTTTTGACCATTTCAGGTGCGCCGGGAAATTACCAGGGAAAGTTCGACAGGAATCTGATCATCACCACGCAGGAAGAGACAAAGTTCATCATTAATCTCAGGAACGAGACTCAGCCGGAAGCGCGCATCTCAATCCTCGACTACGCGTCGACCGGAATTTCGAAGCATTGGCAGCCCATCCACGGCTTCGACATTAAGCCTGACGGGCAATCTGCCGAATTCACACTGTCGATGCTGAGCAATCAAATGCTCGACTTCGGATTCTCGATTCTGATCGAGGCGCAAACATCGAGCGGAATGTTGCTGCAATACCTGTTCTGCGATCCGCAGGCCAGCAACGACCCGAAGTTGTCGGGGTAGTCGAACTGCCGGTCCAGTCAGCGATGGTACGGGTGGGCATGGCCCGCCCGACCAGCATCGGAAAGCATGCGAGGAGTACGGGATGTCGAATCAGAGCACCGGCGGCTGGTCGACCTTCGACTTCACGCTGACCCCCGAGGCGAAGGACGCCTTCGAGAGCGCGATCCAGCCGCTGTTCGACGCGGCATACACGCCGCTGGCCTTCGCCAGCCGGGCGATGGGAGGCACCGATTACTGCTTCCTCTGCGATGTCCAATACGCGACCCCGTTCCCGGACGGGAATGCGGTGAAGGTCTACGTCTACCGGCCGGCGGACGGCAAGCCCTATCCCTACTGGATCGTCCCGATCGCCCCCTGACGCGGGGCCGGCACACGACGAACGCGAGACCATCAGGCCGCCGACCGCGTCACGCACCGATACCAACGACCGAAATGCGGCCCCTTCCAGCATCCCGACCGCAACGGTGGCCCTGGCGCGCATCTTCATATCGATCAATCACTTGCGGATCGGAAGGTTTCCGGAAGGCATCCGCATCGGCTGGCTGCCAGCGACCATGTGCAGCACAGTCCGCATCGCACCTTGCATGCGAATCAAGGACTTGAAACTGGCAGGTTGCAGGAAGGAACGGACAAGGCCGTTTGCGCAGGCTGTGCCCCGTGGCGCCGCCTTCGCCCCAGCCGCCGACGCCCTTCCACGGGCACGGCGATCAAGGGGGCGGAAAGCCCGGCACACACGGCCACCGTCGACCGCGACGGCACTCCTCCTTCCAGACCCAGGGAATCGTCCATGGAAATCGCCTCCGTCCAGCACACCCATCTCCACATCGCGGATGACATGACCCGGCTTCACGATTTCGATCCGGAAGCGCTGGCTCCGGCCGTCATCCGCGGAGACGACGGCCATGCCGCCGCCGTGTCGGCCGCGCAACGCCTGCAGCGCGGCCACGTGATGCTCGACAGCGCCCTGCTCCGCCGCCTGCGCCAAGCCCGATTCATGAGCCAACAGGACCTCGCCGACGACTGCTGGCGCCGCAATATCCCGCTCTCGCTCACCACCATCAAACGCGCCGAGCTCGGCCGCGCGGTACGCTTCCGCATCGCCCGCGAATTCGCGCGCTGCTTCGATGTGCCGGTGGACCGGATCGTCCGCGCCGAAACGACTGCCGAAGCCTGCGACCACTGACCCATGTGCATTGGCACGCATGCACGATACGTATGCGCGCGTCACGCAGGCGATCCGCGAAGCGCCTGTTCGCCCAAACGCGAGCGATCACGATCGGATTGAGGGGATCACGCACTCGCCCTGTCATTCGCCCGAGGCCGATGCCGACGCGCATGCCGACATCGCCTACCAGATCCATCTCAAGGATATCGATGTCGACATGGCGATTCCGCCGACCGAACCGCTGCTCGTTCCGTTGATCCGCGGTGGCAAGGGAATCGCCATGTTCGCCGGATTGCTGCCGCGCGGCACCTGGTCGGTCGCGGTCTCCGGTGGCGAGCGGACGAATCCGCTCCGCGACGGCATGCGGGTCACCGTTCGCAGCGCCAACATCGCGAACGGCAAACCGTTCGCCATTCCCGGCGCGTTGATCCCGAAGGATGCGGGCGACTCCACCGAATTCTTCCAGAACAACGGCCCGCGGTCCGGCTGAGCATCGCTGCCGCACCAGCACGCGGACAGAAAATGCGGCACATCGTTCATCGAAGCGCCACCGCCACGAAGGCCCACCCATCCGGTGGGCCTTCGCATTTTCATCGGGCGACAGCGGATGCCGACGCGCACTGCAACGGCACCGCCGGCGATCCGCGAAGGAACCGTGATCGGAGACGCAGCCGGTCATCATTCGCCTGCGGATGATCGATGCAAGGTAAGTCCATCCCGGAAAGCATCGCCCGCTTGTGCGATCTGCATGACGCAGTCGCATTCACGCCTCAAACCCACATCACTAAGGAGCAATCACGATGTCCACCTTCAAAGTCAACATTCCCGCCGGCCCGCTGTGGAACAACGACGAAGCGCAGGCGCTCGGCCCGCGCATCGCCGCCGCGCACCAGGGTCGCTTCACCGGCCAGTGGACGACCGTCGTCCCCAACGAGATGAGCGTCGTCGAAGTCGAACTGCCGACCCGGACCACGGGTTCGCACACGTTCAAGACCAACGTGCTCGCCGGCCCGATCTGGAGCAACGACGAAGCCCAGAAGATCGGTCCGAACATCGCCGCATCGTACGGCGCGCGCTTCACCGGTCAGTGGAACACGATCGTCGAAAGCGTGATGAGCGTAATCGAGATCGAATACAGCTTCTGAACGGCTCGTCCCCAGCGCTTCGAGGCGTATCGCAACGGTCCGATACGCCTCATCCTCGACCGGAATGCGCAGTGACGCGAGCCGGGAAAAACCCGCCGATGCCGTACGACTCGCGCATGGCGTCGGCGGGCAACCGAACGATGCCCGAAGCCGAAACGGCAACCATTCGAATCCACATCAGGGGCTTCACTGATGACGACGCATTCACAGAAGAAATCGCAATGTCGGAAGTCGGCCTTTATCTGCTGAAACTCAACTTCAATCCTGCGCAGGGTATCGTCGGCGCCGGCTTGATGACGCTGGCCCTGACGGTCGATGCATCCACCGGCGCTTTGCACGGCCAGGCGCAAGGCACGATCCTGGAAGGGACGGAGCATGCGCCAACGTTCACTGCCAAAGTCTCGGGGACGATGCATAGCACCGGCTTCGGACATACCGTCAAGGTCGGCGCCGTATCCGGTGAAGCCGCCGTATCCCTTGCGCCACCGGCGATCGGCATCTACCTCGCCCCGTTCTCGGCCAGTTTCAGCCTCGATGCGGATTGGACCGGTCAAGGTCAATTCTCGATAGGCACTTACAGCTATCCGTCGCAAGTGACGCCCGCCAACTGAAGTCCGGACCTTTCCGCCTCGCACGCATCACGGAATCTTGCGGACACTTCGACTGCCGACCGGCTGCCCCAGCGTCACATGCTGCGGGCATTCCAGTCGACCATCCCAAGTCAGGCGGCAACATCGCCCGGCTGTCTCTCTGAGGCACCCAGACGAAATGCGTTGCAGCTTGCGGGCAGGACGTCCCGACCCACATACGACCGAAAAGCATATCCATGGGCCGCAAAAGTCCGGATATGTCCTCCGGCATTCTTGACAATCGCTGTTGTTGGCGCGACAACGAAACCTTCGAGATGTCTGCGGATCGAATCGCTCCGCAGCGCCAAAAAAACGATTGATCGTAGCTATGGGCGCATACGTGCCCATATCCAGGGGGCGGATATGGAATTGGGTCGACACCGGTATCAGTTCGACATCGCATCGCCGCATCTGGCGAATTCAACGCCACACCACCGACCACGATGACGCCCTGCCGGCACAGCGCCGGCACTCATGCGTCGTTTCTCGCCCAGATCTGGCAGGTGGTTTATGGATGACTTCACGGATTTTTCGCAGTTCCGGATCGACGACTTGCTGGTCATTCCCGAGCGCAACACCGTCATTCGCGACGGGAAAGAGATCAAGCTTGAGCCGAGAATGATGCAAGTGCTGGTGATGCTGGCAGAACATTCCGGCGACACGCTCAGCCCCGAACGCCTGCTGATCGATGTGTGGGGCTGCACGGCCGACGATGACAGCCCGGTTTATGGTGACAGCTCGGTCAGCAGGGCCATCTCGCTGATGCGAAAAGCGCTCCGCGACGACAGCCGCAAACCGCGTTACATCGAAACGGTGAGCAAGGTGGGTTATCGATTGATACCGCCGGTGAGCTTGCCGGAAAACTATCGGCGCATGCCTTCCGAGCGATGGACGGAAGGTAGCCCCTATGTCGGACTGTCCGCCTTCGATTCCGATCACGCTTCCGTGTTCTGTGGTCGTAGCCGAGTCATCGCGGATCTGCTCAAGGCAATGCGCAGCCAGATCGATAATCAACGCCGTTTCGTGCTGATCGTCGGCGCCAGTGGATGCGGAAAGACCTCACTGCTGCGCGCCGGGGCGATTCCACTGCTGACAAAACCTGGGGGGTTCGAGGGTCTGCACGCTATTTCGGTCGTGACATGCGATCTCGCCGGGAATGGGCGAAACCCAATGATTCCGCTGCTGGAAGCGCTCGCGGCCTGGACGGTTGAGGACCGTCCGGTCTTTCCGCCGCAGACGCCTGAACAGTTGATGCTGCTCTTGACCGAAACGCCGGCGATGATTGAGGGCTTCGTCAATGAAGCCTTTCGACGCGACCCCAAACGCGATCTGCACAAACAGCCTTATGCGCACCTGCTGCTGACCGTCGATCACGCCGAGGCGCTGGTTGCCACGAACGATATCGATCTCCATTCGCGCGATTCATTTGCACAAATAGTGCAGGCACTATGCGCATGCCCGCATGTCGTGGTGACGATGATCGCGCGCGGCGACTTCTATCACAAGCTGATCGAAGCTTTACCGGTGCTTGCCGAATACAAGGCCGGCGATGGCCATCTCGATGTCATGGCGCCACGGTATGGCGAAATCGGCGAAATCATCCGCTCGCCCGCCTGGAAAGCCGATTTGAGCTTCGAAACCCATCGCGTCACACGAACACGACTCGACGACGAATTGCGCGATAAGGCACTAGCGCAACCGGATGCCCTGCCGCTATTGCAGCACACTCTGCAGACCCTCTACGAACGGCGCAACGATCAACGGCAGCTCACTTTTGCCGCATACGACGACATCGGCGGACTCGAAGGTGCCATTGCGCATCAGGCGGAGAAGGTCTTCGCCTCATTGCCTATAACCGTTCAAACGAGCCTGAACTCTGTTCTGGCCAGACTCGTCGTCATGCAGCCCGGCAGCGAAGTCGTCACGGCACGTCGCGCCCGTATTGATGCGCTATCGGACGATGCTCGGATTCTGGTTGAAGCCTTCATCCGCGGACGACTGTTCGTTAGCGAAATGCATGATAGCGGACCTCGGTTCGGCGTCGTTCACGAGGCGCTTCTCCGGCAATGGCCGCGCGCCTCCAAGTGGACCCAACGAAACTGGCGGCAACTACAATCAAAGGGACGATTCAAACGTGCAGCGTATCAATGGGCAGAGGGCGGAAAGAATGCTGATCATCTGCTTAATTCCGAACGGCTTCTAATGGAGGCAGAGGAAGTCGCAAGCGAATTCAAAACTGACCTCAGCAAAGACGAACATGATTTTCTTCGTGCTTCACAAAAATTTTACTATAGAAAGCTCTGGCTGAAACGAACAGCAGTCTCGACTCTTGCGGCATTGACGATTGCGACGACGATACTGGCCACAGTAGCTATGCAGATGAAAATTCAGGCTGAAAAAAATAGAAAAAAAGCTATCGATACGATTGGCTATAATCTTGTCGATCTTGCAGAGGAACTTCGTCCGACCGCCAGCATCCAATCGCTTGACGGCATCAGCACTCACGCCATAAATCTTATCGAAACGATGGGCGTTGAGGAGATGAGTACAGATGATTTCATCAACTACTCACGCGCGCTTCGTATCCGCGGCGAGGTTTTATATGCAAATGGCCGCAGCGAGGAGGCATTAGAATTATTCAAAAAATCCGATGATGCCGCTCAAAAAGCTGCAGCCCTAGGCAACAATTCGGAGAGATCCATATTCGAGACTGCACAAACTGCATATTGGCTCGGAGAGTCATCAAAGGAAGAAAGCGAAAAAAAATATCATCGCCATAGATACTCAAAGATCGCTGACGAACTTTTAAAAATAGATCCTAATAATCCGTATTGGATGACAGAAAAATCATTTTCACTAAACACTCTTGGAGCAATGCAACGCGACGAAAGCAGGTGCGATGAGGCAATCCCCATCTTCGAGGAATCATTAAAATACAAGCAGACGGCATTAAAAAATGCAGAGAAAAAAATAACATGGGAATACGAATCAATTGTAACCAGTTCCAACATAAATAGATGCCTTGCCTCCCAAGGCCAAATTGTCAAAGCAGATAAAGGTTATAGCGAAAACATAGAATCACTTCGCGGAATAATTGAACTCAGACCGGATGCCATCAAATGGCGGAGGCAAATGGCCAGCTTATTGCATTTCAACGCAATAACTGCGCTTGATCTCGGAAATCTCAGACACGCGGAATGGCGTATCGCAGAATCGATTTATCTATTAAGAATTTTGACGAATCTACAGCCATCGAGCATCGACTGGAAGCGTGGACTTGTTAACGCACTTGTCACAGGAAGCGAGATATCCCTGCATCTAAACGATGAAAAAACTGCGATTAACAGACTTCAAGAAGCCTCACAGATCATCGTGAGGCAAAAGACAAGTGGCCTACCAAAAAACTGGCAGAAAATTGACGCAGTGGTTAGATTTATGAAAGCGACGATCGAAACTGATCGCCTTGATGAAACCACAGCGGATGCAGCAATTACAGACTTGGAGCATCTTGCATCCCAAGAAGAAGAGCCTTCCCACCTCACCGCCACTCTGGCGAACGCATTACTATCCAGAGGAATTCTGCTAGTAAAATTAGGACACCGAGCGCGCGCAGAAAATGATTGGCACAAAGTTATCGACATTCTCGGAAGACATTCAAAAACCACAAAAGACCCGGCCATCTTGGCGCCATGGATGCTCGCAAACTGTCACCTTGGGAGAGATCATGTCGCCGCTGAAAGCAAATTTCAATTGCAGTCAAATCGCTATAACCATCCAGTAATTTCGAGTTGTCTTAAATAAATTTCTCCGCGAACTATGATTCTTATGCCGTATCGATACCGAACTAACGCCACCGCTAACACTCAACTGAACGATAATTTTCAGCAACCGCTTTGAACGTAAATCTATATTTTGATCGTCGGCAAAAAGCGGCCAAGTCAGATAACGCATAACACTAAAGAGGGGGGAATATGCAAAGTTTCTCAGTCAATTTTCGTGAACCGTCTCAAACCGAGTTTTCAGTATGGGCCCAAAAATTCCTTGCCGGGGGTGCTGCAATCCTACCAGACGGAATCAACGTCCACGCAGGCATTCTAAGTGTTGAAGAGAGTACGTCTGGAACCACGGGCTCAAACTGGAGCGCTCCAGAATTCATCTTCAAGTCAGACACTGGAAAACAACTATTGATCGTTATGTTAGAAGCGCCCCAAGACACGAACGGCCTTGTTCTCTACCACATCGACCATATCACCTGTTCAAGGGGCGAGTTGATCAAACAGGTCCATCATCGCATCGTTCCATGGCCACCAAACTCCGGACGCCACCCTCTTACAACATGCGTGCCCGGGACCATTGGCATCGTGATCGAGTTCAAAATGCCAACCACAGAGACAACTTGGCCCTTCAAATTTAGTGTGTATGTACGGAAAAATGGTTCACAAGAAGTCCACGACGCCGACCCCCAAGCCGGCAACGATCCACCCAACTGATAGATGGTGGACTTTCACAGTGAGCCTAATCGCAACGGTCGTCGAAGTACTAGCCCCCCGCGGAACTTGCCCATAAATCAATCGCTTGCAAACCGCAAGCTTTCCGTCAAAACCCAAACCAAGTTTCCGACAGTTTCCCCACGCTCCGCAGCAACCCGCTGCGGAGCAGGTTAGCCCCCTCTGAAAACTGTGGACGGGTCAACCCCGTTGGGATTCTCCTTCGAGATTAGAGAGTTCTGCCATGATCGATATCGCGCCTCCAGCGCTGTCCCGCTGTTCGGCGGCAGCCGTCGGCCTCTCCCCTCCCGACCGGGAACAGCGCGCTCTACTCGAACTGCCCGAACTGCCCGAACTACCGAGGAGAAAATCCGCAGAATTCGCACGCCACTCAACATCCGGCTACCAAGTCAGCAAAATCTCGTCAACGGGAACTGCGTAAGCGGTACTGTTCCTGATCACGCGTGCTGAAGTGAAGGTAAATCTTGGCAAACCGAGTATGCCCTCAAAAAGCTTGCAAATACATGATTAATATGGAATTTCATCCTTCAATGCGAATCATTTGGTTAGACAGCAGCCATCGATTACGACTCGTAAGAACTCCGTAAAGACACTAGATCCCAGTTCCGACAGCCTCCACCCGCCCCGCAGCAACCCGCTGCGAGGTCGGCGGCCACCCAGGTGGCCTTCTCCATCGAGATCAGGGAGTTCTGTCATGACCGATACCCACCCGTCCGGCTCGTCCGTCGTCTATGGCGTCTTCGACGGCAGCCGTGCCGTTTCCGCGCCCCTCACCCCGGCCGACGCCGCCGCGTCCGGCCCTCTGGCTTGGCCGGCGCTGGATGGGGCGACGCCGGGCCATGCGTCGCCCGTTCCTTCGCCCCTCCCCGCGCCGGCTCCTCCACCGGGCGACGGCATCCCGAAGAAAAAGGGCAGCGTGCTTCTCGACGCCGACGTGCTGCGTGCGCTCCGCGAGTCGCGAATGCTCAGCCAGGAGGAAATGGCCAACCTCTTCGACGTCCGGAATATCCGGATCTCGATCGCGACGATCAAGCGCGTGGAGACCGGACACGCCGTGCGTTACCGGATCGCCCGCGAATTTGCGCGCTTCTTCGGGGTTCCGGTCGAAACGTTGTGGAAGCGCTGATGGTCGCGCCGGAGGAATGCGCCATGGACGACGACACGGGACTGATCGATGCCCTGCGCGAGACCCTGCTGCACATCGCCGGCGTCTCGGGTGCAGTCGCGAAACGTTTGCGGCCGGGACAGTCGCTGAACGCCGACCTGGGTCTGGACGACGTCGATCTCGAAGTGCTGGCCGGCAGTCAGCGCAAGCTGGGCGATCGTCTGCGCCAGGACCGCGGCACCACCCGGATCGATGCCGACGAGTTGTACGACCTCGCGGTCGGCGACGTGTTCCTGCTGACCGTGCAGCGCGCGCTCGGGCGAACGCTGAACGCGACCGAGGTCGCCACGCTGTTCGTCCGGGCGCAGGCGGGGCTGCGGGGCGCGGTCGGTTGAGACGCCAGTCGAGGCGATGGCGGGGGAAGCCGGCGGCCGGAAGATCCGGCCGCCGCGGCTGACAGCCCGGGCAGCCTGCGCGATACTCGCGGGATGACCGCGCACGCCCGTTTTGTCGACCTTGCCGCCCAGCCATTGGAGCGCGCGCTCGCCCTGCATGCGCATTGCTACACCGATCCGTCCATGGTCGCGATCGACCGGGAAGCGATCTTCGATTGCGGCTGGCAACTGGTGGCGCATGTCTGCCAGTTGCGCGACCCCGGGGATCACGCCATCGCCGATCTGGGCGGGTTGCCGGTGGTCGCGGTGCGCGGCGCCGACGGCGTGGTGCGGGTGATGCACAACGTCTGCCGTCACCGCGCCGGGCCGCTGGCGCAGTGCGATGGGCTGGGCGCGAAATCGCTGCGCTGCCGCTATCACGGCTGGACCTACACCCTCGACGGACACTTGCGCACGGCCACCGAGATGGCCGACGTCGTCGATTTCGACGTGGGCGACATCCGTCTGCCGCAGCTCGCGGTGCGGGTCTGGCGGGGGCTGGTGTTCGCGGCGGTGGACGAAACGAAGGCGCCGCCGTTCGACGCCTTCGTCGCCGGCATCGACGCGCGCATCGGCGAAGATCGAGGGCTCGAAGCCTACGGCCATCATCACCGCGTCGGTTACGACATCGCCTGCAACTGGAAGGTCTATGTCGACAACTATCTCGAGGGCTATCACGTTCCCCACGTGCATCCGGAACTGAACCGGCTGCTGGATTACCGCAGCTATGTCACCGAGACCGCCGAGTGGTATTCGTTCCAGTTCAGTCCGCTGGAAAGCGGCGACGGCCTCTACGGCAGCGGCGACGCGCTGTATTACTGGCTGTGGCCGAACACGATGCTGAACATCCTGCCCGGCCGCCTGCAGACCAACCGGATCGTCCCCAAGGGGGCCGACCGCTGCCGGGTGGAGTTCGATTTCTACTACGTGCAGGACGATTCCGAAGCCGGCCGCGCCCGCCGCGCCGCGGACCTCTCGTTCAGCGATGTCGTCCAGGACGAGGACATCGGTATCTGCGAAGACGTGCAGCGCGGCCTCGCCTCCGGCTCCTACACCGCCGGGCGTCTTAACCCGCTGCGCGAAAATGCGGTGCATCATTTCCACGAACTGCTGCGCCGCGCGTACCGCGACGCGACGCCAGCCGTTTCCTGAGACCGGCCTCGCGGCCATCCCGTCCCACAGACCGACCAGAAGCCCAAGCCCATGCAGACCATCCGACGCCCCCTCGTCCTGACCGCCCTCGCGTTCGCGCTCTCCGCCGCACTGCCGCTCCAGGCGGCCGCGCCCGCGGGACAGGCGGACGGCGAATACAGCAAGACCGCGCCCGCACCGGCCATGCACTGGCGCGCGCCCGGCATCCAGGGCGCGAACGTCTCGAGGATGCAGTACGGCGAGATGGCCGTCGCCCGCCTGCTCGAACTGCAGCGCAAGAACCAGGGCACCGGCCTCAAGCCGACCCAGATCGGCATCGGTCGCGAAGCCGCGCACGAGAGCGCGCAATCCGGGCTGCCGGCGCTGCGCTGGCAACCGGTCGCCGGCGGTTTCGTGGCGAAGGTCGAGATCCGTTCGATGGACGCGATGGCCTTGCGCGTCGGCCTCGACGTCAGCGGTTTGCACGATCGCGCCGAACTGCGCTTCGGCGGCTCGGCGCGCCCCGCCGAGGTGGTCGCGACGATGACCGGCGCCGAAATGAAGCGCCTGCCCGGTCCGCAGGGCCTGTTCTGGAGTCCCAATACCGACGGCGAGACCCAGATCATCGAAATCTTCCGGCCGAAGGGCGTCCCCGCGTTCGCGGTGCGCCTCGACGCGCCGGTGCTGTCGCACCTGATCGCCGACAGCCGCAACAGCTTCAAACTGATCGAAAAGATCGGCGAGTCCGGCAGCTGCAACGTCGACACCATCTGCCGCGTGAACGCGCTGGGCCAGCCTTTCGTCAACGCCAAGAACGCGGTGGCGCACATGCGCTTCGTGGTCGGCAGCAGTACCTTCATCTGCACCGGCACCCTGCTGGCGGACACCGTGCCCGAAACGCAGGTGCCGTATTTCCATACGGCGAATCACTGCTTCTCGACCAATACCAGCGTGCCGCCGGTCACCAGCCAGATGCAGACGGTCGCGAACACGCTGAACACGTTCTGGAACTATGAAGCGACCACCTGCGGCGGTCTGACGTCGACCCAGCAGACCCAGCTCAGCGGCGGCGCCGCCTATCTGTATTCGACCAACAACACCGACGGCATGCTGCTGCGCCTCAACAGCGCGGCGCCGTCGTTCGCCTATTTCGCCGGCTGGAACGCCACCCCGATCGCCAACGGCACCGACGTGCTGGCGCTGCATCACCCGTCGGGCGACGCGAAGATGGCATCGCTGGGCCAGTCGATCTCGATCGACGGCACCGAGACGACGGTCGGCTGGACCAGCGGCACCACCGAGGGGGGCAGCAGCGGCTCGGGCCTCTTCACGCTGGGCCCGCGCGGCTACGTACTGCGCGGCGGTCTCTACGGCGGCAGCGCCTCGTGCTCGAACTCCGGTTCTCTGGCGACCGCGTCGAACCGCGACTACTACTCGCGGTTCGACGTCGACTTCGCGACCATGAAAACCTGGCTCGAACCGCAGCCGGCCGGTTTGAACGGCGCCAAGCCCTTGATCCGCGCCCGGAGCACGTCGGCGAGCCGTCCGGCCGCATCGGCACCGGCCGCGTCGGGTGTGGCCGCCCGCCTGCGCGGCATCGCACCGAATGCATCGCAGCCCGGGAAGTGAGCGCGCCGCGGGACGCCGCCTGCGTGTCCCGCGCTGAGCGCATCGCGGGGTGAGCGCCGCCCCGCGTCCGTTGGGCCTGTGGTCCGCGATCGCACTGGTCGCGGGCAACATGATCGGCAGCGGCGTGTTCCTGCTGCCCGCATCGCTCGCGCCGTACGGCGCGATCAGTCTGTACGGCTGGGCCATCACCCTCGGCGGCGCGCTGCTGCTGGCATTGACCTTCTCGCGTCTGGCCGCGCGCGGCGCGCACGCCGGCGGGCCCTATGCCTACGCACGCGAAGCCTTCGGCGACAACACCGGCTTCATCATCGCCTGGAGCTACTGGATCTCGATCTGGTGCGCGAACGCCGCGATCGCGGTGGCCTTCGCCGGCAGTCTCGGCAGCCTGTTCCCGCCGCTGGTCGCCACCCCGCTGCGCGGCGCGGCGCTCGCGCTCGGCGCGCTGTGGCTGTGCGCGGCGATCAATCTGGCCGGCGTGCGCGAGGCCGGGCGGCTGCAGATCGCGACCACCGTTCTGAAGCTGGTGCCGTTGCTGCTGTTCGGCGGCATCGCGATCTGGCTGATCGAACCCGCGCATCTGGCCATGCCGCATATCGACAGCGCGGCCGGCGAGCCGGTCGCCTTCGCCGGTGCGATCCATGCCACCGTCGCGCTGACGCTGTGGGCATTTCTCGGCCTGGAAGCGGCGACGATTCCGGCAGGCGCGATCCACGACGCCGAACGCACGATTCCGCGCGCCACCCTGATCGGCACCCTGCTTGCGGGCATCGCCACCATTCTCGCCTGCACCGCGGTGCTGGGCCTGCTGCCGCCGGAGACGGCGACCGCGTCGACCGCGCCGATGGCCGACGCCGCTGGCGCGCTGTGGGGCCCGGCGGCCGCCACCGGGATCGCCATCGTCGCGGCGATCTCGTGCTTCGGCGCGCTCAACGGCTGGGTGCTGCTTTCCGCGCAATTGCCGATGGCCGCGGCGCACGATGGGCTGTTCCCGAAATCATTCGCGACGCTCGACCGCAACGGCACGCCGCGCATCGGCGTGCTGGTCGGCAGCGCCCTCGCGAGCCTGCTGGTGATCGCGAACTACACCGATTCTCTGGTGAAGGTGTTCACGTTCTCGATCCTGCTGTCGACCGCCGCGACGCTGCTGCCCTACGTCTTCAGCAGCGCGGCATGGCTGAAACTCGGCCGGCGCGGCCGCATCGTCGCCGTGCTCGCGCTGCTCTACAGTCTGTACGCGCTGATCGGCACCGGCGCCGAAGCCCTCGCCTGGGGCGCGGTGCTGGTGATCGCGGGGCTGCCGCTGCGCTATCTTTGGCGCGCAACGGATCGGCGACGGAACCGATCGGGACGCCACTGACAGGAGAACGCCGCATCGTGTCGGAACAATATCTGCAACTGGCGATCAACATCGTCATCATCGCGTTGTTCGGAATCCTCGCCCATTGGCGGATCCGCGATTTCATGCTCGCCTCCGCGATCGGCGCCATCGCCGCGGCCGTCTATTTCCAGATCATCGGCATCGTGACCGAAGAAAGCTTCCGCTTCTTCAGCGTCATCGGTCTGGTGATGTCGTCCGTGCAGGGCATGATCGTCACCTCGCTGGTCGGATTCGCGTTCGAGATGAAGCGCCGCCGCGGCGGCGACGGGCCGCCGGACGCGCAATGACGCGGCTCAAAGCGCCGGCGGCCCCGCGGCCACCGGTTCGCCCTCCGGCGGCAGCCGCGTCCGCGTGATTTCCCACCACCAGAACAGGAAACCGATCAGGGTGAAGGCCGCGGCGCCCAGCGCCAGATGCAGCGGCACGTGGCTGAGCACCGGCGAGAACACGCCCGCCACGGTCGTCTGCAGGATCAGGCTGGTGAAGGCCTGCAGCGACGACGCCGCGCCGCGCTGGCGCGGGTACATGTCGAGGATCGCGAGAGTGAGGATCGGGAACACCAGCGAGATGCCGAGCGCGTTGATCGCCATCGGCACGACCGCCCACGGCATCGACAGCTGCGGCGCCAGCAGGTTGTAAGCAATGTTCAGCGCCGCGGCGAAACCGCAGAGCGCGAATCCGACCCCCGCGAGTCGGGTGCCGGTGACCCGGCCGGCGGCGCGGCCGGACAGGAACGAACCGAAGACCATGCCGGCGATGGTCGGCACGAAGAACCAGCCGAACTGGTCTTCGCCGAGCTTGAGGTGATCCAGCACGAATGCCGGCGCCGAGGCGATATACAGGAACAGGGCCGCGAAATTGAACGCGCCCGCGGCCGCGAAACGCTGGAAGCGGCGGTTGAGGAAAATGTAGGCGTGATTGCGCAGCAGTTCCTTCGGCCGCGGGCGGAAACGCGCTTCGGGCGGATGCGTTTCCGGCAGACCCACCCAGACCAACGCCAGCAACGACACCGCGAACAGCACCAGGAACCAGAAAATCGCGGGCCAACGCTCCCAGCCCAGGATCCAGCCGCCGAGGACAGGCGCCAGCGCCGGGGCGATGCCGAAAATCATCGACACCTGGCTCATCAGCTTCTGCGCGTACTGACCCTGGAACACATCGCGGATCACCGCGCGGCCGACGATCAGGCCGACGCCTGCGGACATGCCCTGCAGCGCGCGGAACGTCAGCAGCATCGGCAGGCTGGTCGCCAGTGCGCAGCCGATCGACGCCAGCGCGAACACCGTCAGCCCGCCGAGAATCACCCGGCGCCGGCCGATCGCATCCGACAACGGGCCGTGGACCAGACTCATCAGCGCATAGGCGAGCAGATAGGCGCTGATGGTCTGCTGCAGCGCGACCTTGTCGGCGCCGAACTGCGCGCCGATCTGCGGAAACGCCGGGAACATGGTGTCGATCGAGAACGGCCCGATCATGGCCAGGCCGCCGAGGATCAGCGCGAGCCGCCTGCGCGTGGGCGTCGCGGTCATGGCGTCGCCACCGTCGTCGGGGTCGCGGCGCGGCCGCGCGGCATGCGCCGCGGCAGGACTTCGATGCGGCTCACGTTCTCCTGCACCAGCACTTCGGTGCGGCCGTTCGCGGGCCAGTACAGATAGACGTATCCACCGGTGGTGCCGAGCAGTCGCGCAGTGCCCTGCAATGGCAGGGCATCGCCGCCGAGGGTCACCCGCACCGCTTCGCCACCGCCGTCCAGCAGGTGCGCGGCGCGTTCCCGCGCGTGGGTGAGCATCATCGAACCGCCCCCCAACAGCAGCGCGAACGCGATGGTGGCCTCCGGCGAGAGGTCGTACCAGCGTCGACGACGGAAAGGATCGACAAGACGGCTGAAGATCACGCGGCCGTACCAGTGTTTGCGGTAGCGCTCGGCGCGCTCGGGATGGTGCAGGCGGTAGTACGTCGGCCAGTAGGCGGGAATCGCGACCGCGAGCATCGCCAGCAGCCACACCAGATTCATCGGATGACGCACGCCTTCGACCAGAAAATCGCCGGGCTGCATGTATTCGAGGATCGGAATGCGGAACACCCGATAGAAGCAGAAACTCGACCACAGACCGATCAGCGAAAGCAGCAGATAGCCGAGGGGAATCGCCACCGCCGGCTCGCGCTGCAGCAGCGCCACGGCCTTCGGGAACCAGACGAGGCGATGCGCGTAATCCTCGTCGGCGTCGCCGCCCGGAGACGTCTGGGCGGCTGCAGGCCGGGCAGGCGTCTTCTGTGGGCCCGGGGAGCGTCCGGGTCTGTGTTTCGGGCCGCGCGATGTGCTCATCGGGCCATGGTAACGCGACGCGGCGCGCATCCTGGCCATCGCGGAGGAGGCATCAAAGGCAGACCCTGGCTTGCAGACGCGACGGAGCCCCGGCCGGTATACTCCGCGGGCACGGTGGGAGAAGCGGACCGGAGGTGTCGGGCCGCTGCCGAAGGCGCAATTCGCCCGGAATCGCTCAGGCCCGGTACCGCCGCGTATTCAGCACTCTGGAGAGATCGGCCGCTCGCACGAGCCGCGCCGGCGCCGAAGGGGCAAAACGCGGGTTTTTCTGACCCGTCGTTCAAACTCTCAGGCAAAAGGACAGACGGGCGAGCGGGACTCGAGCGGTATCGCCGCCGGCCCGCGAGCGCCCGCTGGCCGTGAGGACGGCGGGACCGAACGCCCACTCCCGCGGCATCGGCCGCGCCAGACGACGCCTGCCCATGCCCATGTCATCGATCCCGGCCATCCCCGCGACGCTTCGCGATCTCGAACATCACGACGCCTTCCTCGAACGCCACATCGGCCCCAACGACGCCGAGATCGCGCACATGCTGCGTGCAGTCGGACACGCATCGCTGGACGCACTGACCGACGCGATCGTGCCGGCCAGCATCAAATCGGCTGCGCCACTGGCCTTGCCGGAAGCGATGACCGAGGTCGAGGCGCTGGCGAAACTCCGCACCATCGCCGACCGCAACCGCGTCTTCCGCTCGTTCATCGGCCAGGGCTATTACGGCACGCACACGCCGAACGTCATCCTGCGCAACATTCTCGAGAACCCGGCGTGGTACACGGCCTACACGCCATATCAGGCGGAGATCTCGCAGGGCCGCATGGAGGCGCTGATCAACTTCCAGACCATGTGCGCCGACCTCACCGGCATGGAGATCGCGAACGCCTCGCTGCTGGACGAAGCCACCGCCGCCGCCGAAGCGATGACATTGGCCAAGCGTTCGGCGAAATCGAAGTCCAACGTGTTCTTCGTCTCCCGCGGCGTGCATCCGCAGACGCTCGAAGTGCTGCGCACGCGGGCCGAGCCGATGGGCATCGAACTGGTCGTCGGCGACGATGCCGATGCCGCCGGCACCGACAGCTTCGGCGTGCTGCTGCAGTATCCGGACACCTTCGGCCGCATCCACGACTACCGCGCGCTCGCCGAAGCGGTGCACGCGCGCAACGGCCTGGTCGCGGTCGCGACCGACCTGCTCGCACTGACCCTGATCGCGCCGCCGGGCGAATGGGGCGCGGACATCGTCGTCGGCAACTCGCAGCGTTTCGGCGTGCCGTTCGGTTTCGGCGGTCCGCACGCCGCGTTCATGGCCTGCCGCGATGCGTACAAGCGTTCGATGCCGGGCCGCCTGATCGGCGTGTCCATCGACGCCGAAGGCAAGCCCGCGTATCGCCTGACGCTGCAGACCCGCGAACAGCACATCCGCCGCGAGAAGGCCACCTCGAACATCTGCACCGCGCAGGTGCTGCTGGCGGTGATGGCCAGCATGTACGCGGTCTACCACGGCGCCGAAGGCCTGACCCGGATCGCGCGCCGCACCCATCGCCTCGCCGCGATCCTGGCCGCCGCGCTGCGCAAGGAAGGCGTGCACGTCGGCGACGGGTTCTTCGACACCCTGCACATCACCGGCATCGGCGCCGAAGCGGTCCACGCCCGCGCCCGCGCCGAAGGCATCAATCTGCGCCGCATCGACGCGCGCAGCCTCGGCATCAGTCTCGACGAAACCACGACCCGCGACGACGTGGTCGCGATCGCGGCGCTGTTCGGCGCCGACGCCAGCGACATCGACGGCCTCGACCTCGACACCCACGACGCGTTGCCCGAAGCGCTGCTGCGCAGCGGCGCGTTCCTGACCCATCCGGTGTTCAACACCCATCACAGCGAACACGAACTGCTGCGCTACATGCGCGCGCTGGCGGACAAGGATCTGGCGATGGACCGGACCATGATCCCGCTGGGCAGCTGCACGATGAAGCTCAACGCCACCGCCGAGATGATCCCGGTGACGTGGCCGGAATTCGGCAATCTGCATCCGCTGGCGCCGGCCGACCAGAGCGCCGGCTACGCGCAGTTGATCGACGAACTGGAAGCGATGCTGGTCGAATGCACCGGCTACGACGCGGTGAGCCTGCAGCCGAACTCCGGCGCACAGGGCGAATACGCCGGACTGCTCGCGATCCGCGCCTATCACCAGTCGCGCGGCGAAGGCCACCGCGACATCTGCCTCATCCCCGATTCCGCGCACGGCACCAACCCCGCCAGCGCGCAGATGTGCGGCATGACCGTGGTGGTGACCAAAACCGATGCCAACGGCAACGTCGATGTCGAGGACATCCGCCGCAACGCGGAGAAGTACGGCGACCGCCTCGCCGCGCTGATGGTCACCTACCCGTCCACGCACGGCGTGTTCGAGGAGGACATCGTCGAGATCTGCGAGATCGTGCACCGGCACGGCGGCCAGGTGTACACCGACGGCGCCAACATGAACGCGCTGGTCGGCGTGGCCAAGCCGGGCAAATGGGGCTCGGACGTGTCGCACCTCAACCTGCACAAGACCTTCTGCATCCCGCACGGCGGCGGCGGCCCCGGCGTCGGCCCGTGCGCGGTGAAGGCGCACCTCGCGCCGTTCCTGCCGAAGACCCTCGATGGCGAAGGTCGCGTCGGCATGGTCAGCGCGGCCTCGTTCGGTTCGGCCTCGATCCTGCCGATCAGCTGGATGTACATCACGATGATGGGCAGCACCGGCCTGCGCCGCGCCACCCAGGTCGCGCTGCTCAACGCCAACTACATCGCGACCCGCCTCGCTCCGCACTACGACACGCTGTACACCGGCCGCAACGGTCTGGTCGCGCACGAATGCATCCTCGATCTGCGCCCGCTGAAGGACCGCACCGGCATCAGCGCCGAGGACGTGGCCAAGCGTCTGATCGATTTCGGTTTCCACGCACCGACCCTGAGTTTCCCGGTCGCCGGCACGCTGATGGTGGAACCGACCGAAAGCGAATCGCAGCACGAACTCGACCGCTTCATCGACGCGATGATCCAGATCCGCGACGAGATCCGCGCGATCGAGGACGGCCGTCTGGATCGCGAGGACAATCCGCTGAAGCATGCGCCGCACACCGCCACGATGGTCGCGGGCAGCGAGTGGACCCACGCCTACCCGCGCGAACTCGCCGCCTTCCCGCTGCCGACGCTGAAACTGCAGAAGTACTGGCCGCCGGTCGCGCGCGTCGACAACGTCTACGGCGACAAGAACGTCATGTGCGCCTGCATCCCGGTGGATGCGTACCGGGAACCCGCGGACGCCTGAGCCGGCCGCAGCGTCATGGCGCCACCCCGAAACTGCGGGGTGGCGGGTCGCGGGCGAACACCGGGGCATCGCGACGGAGAGACCGTGATCGACGCGGCCCGGTCGGTTCGCGCGCGGGCGGACGTGCCGCCCGAGCGGCGAACATGACAATCTTGTTTCGACAACCTGCTAGATTACGGGATGGCGCTCTCGCGCACCGGTCCGGAGATGGATCGGGCGCCGCTGGTACCTCCGGCAGGGATCGCACGCTCACATCCAGACTCTCGGGGGAGAGACCAGCATGCCTGTACGCGCGACGCTCCGCGCCAACCGTCTTTGTGCCGCCCTGTTCGCCGCTCTGGCCCTGCCTGCGGCCGCACAGGACACCGCCACCGCCAACGAGACTCCGGCCAGCGAGACCCGGGAAGGAGTCGAGACTCTGGACCGGATCGCCGTCACCGGCTCGCGCATCAAACGCACCGAATCCGAGGGCAGCCTGCCGATCACCGCGATCACGCGGGAGAAGATCGATCAGCTCGGCATCACCTCGGCGGAACAACTGCTGATGACCCTCAACATCTCCGGCAACGGCTCGGACAATCTGGCCAGCAACGCCGGCATCGTCAACGAGGAACAGCGCGGCAACAACGGTGTCTCCGGCGCCAACCTGCGCGGTCAGGGCGCGGACGCCACGCTGGTGCTGCTAAACGGCCGACGCGTGGCGACCCATGGTCTGAAGGGCCGCGCGGTCGATCTGAATTCGATTCCGTTCGCCGCCATCGAACGCGTCGAAGTGCTGCGCGACGGCGCCTCCGCGATCTACGGCACCGACGCCATCGGCGGCGTGATCAATTTCATCACCAAGCGCGATTACCGCGGCGCGCAGGCCTCCGCCTTCGTGGATGTCACCGAAGCGGGCGGCGGCGATGTCTACCGCACCAGCCTGCTGTTCGGTCATGGCGACATCGACAGCGACGGCTGGAACGCGTTCGGCACCGTCAGCCTCAAGCGCAACACCATCCTGCGCGGCAGCGACCGCGATTTCTCCAACACCTTCCAGCCCGATCGCGGGCTGTCGCCGGACACCCGCGGCACGCCGTTCGCCACCGTCTTCAGCTTGGGCAGCACCGGCGTGGGCGCCAGCAGCCTGCTGCGCAACGGTGTGCTCGATCCCGCCGGCGGCACCACCCGCATGACCGCGGTCAACATCTTCAATCTCCCGGGCGCCGCGGGCTGCGAAGCCGCCGGCCCGGACATGGGCCCGTACGCTTACCGGCTGTGGAATTCGCCGGCCTCGCGCTATGCGTGCGCGTGGGACTACCCGGCCGCGGCGGTGATCCAGCAGCCGCAGGACAGCGTGGACTTCATCGGCCGCGCCACCTTCCGCATCGGCAACGCACACGAGGCCTACGTCGAACTGACCGCGTCCGAAGTCGACGTGGCTAAGACCTTCGAACCGAACCAGATCTCGTCCAGCACCTCGACCGCCGCCACCGCGCTGGGCCCGACCACCTGGTACCCGCTCAATCCGCTGACCCAGTCGACGTACGACGCGGTGTACAACGCGCTGTCGGGCTATTTCGGCGCCGGGCAGCTCAACTACGGCGCGCCGATCGCCTATCGCTGGCGCTGCATGGACTGCGGCCCGCGACAGATCGAAACCACCACCACCTCGTATCGATTCGTCGCCGGCATCGGCGGCATGCTCGGCGACTGGAGCTACGACGCGGGCCTGACCCGCGCCAGCAGCAAATCGGAATCGATCCTCGGCAGCGGCTTCCACTACACCGACGCGCTGAAACAGATCCTGGGCAGCGGCCTGATCAATCCGTTCCTCGCCCCCGGTCAGAGCCAGTCTCCGGAGGCCCTGGCCGCGCTGGAAGCGGCGTCCGCACGCGGCGTGCGCCTGTACGGCGGCGAATCGGTGGTGACCTCGGTCGATGCCTACGTCTCCGGCGATCTGGGTTTCTTCGATCTGCCCGGCGGGCCGATCGCGATGGCCGCCGGCGTCGACCTGCGCCGCGAGGAGTTCCATTTCGACGGCGACCAGCGCGCCAACCGGCGCCCGGTGTTCAACGCACCGTTCGACGACGCCAACGCACTGGGCAACGTCAGCCGCGATATCCGCGCGGCGTACGTCGAATTCCAGCTGCCGGTCTTCAGCAATTTCGACCTCAATCTCGCCGGCCGTTACGACCATTACAGCGGCTTCGGCGGCACCACCAATCCGAAGATCTCGTTCAAGTACCGGCCCTTCGACTGGCTGCTGTTCCGCGGCGCCTACAGCACCGGCTTCAAGGTGCCCAGCTTCAACCAGTTGTTCAACGGCGTCAGCGAAGTGCAGTACACCGGCCAGGATCTCGCCGATCCGCGCACCTGCCCCGATGGCATCGCCCGGGCGAACGTGCCCGGCTGCGAAACCATCCGTCCGGTCGAACTGTTCGGCGGCAAACCCGACCTCACGCCCGAAGAATCGACCCAGAAGAGCTTCGGCCTGGTGTACTCGCCGATGAGCCAGTTCAACATCGCGCTGGACTGGTGGGAAATCGAACGCGAGAACACGATCCGTTCGGCGCCGCGCGACGTGCTGATCCGCTACTACGACCTGTTCCAGGACAACTGGATCCGCGATGCGAGCGGCGAAGTGATCGCGATCGACCGCCGCTTCATCAATTCCGGCGGCAGCCTGATGCGCGGCCTGGAACTCGACGCCAACCTCAGTGGCGAACTGGCCGGCGGCCGCTGGCAGGTGAACCTCAACGGCAGCTACATCCACCAGTTCAAGACCAAGGCGCTGGAAGCGTTGCCGTACTCGGACAACCTGGTCGATCGCTACGTGCGTTACTTCAATCTGCCGATCACCTGGAAACATACGCTCAATTTCTCGTACGCCCGCGGCAACTGGGCGCATACCCTCAGCCAGATCCACCGCGACGGTTACGAGGACGAACCGCCGGCGAGCGTCGCCAACGGCAGCTTCATCCCCGCCGACTGGAAGCCCCGCGTCGAGGGCTACACCACGTACAGCTACAGCGTGACCTGGAGCGGCATCAAGGACCTCAAGCTCGGATTCGGGATCAAGAACCTGCTCGATCAGGACCCGCCGTTCACCGCGCACATGAACGATTTCGCCGCAGGCGCCGCATGGGAACCGCGCATCGCCGATCCGCGCGGCCGCGCCTACACCCTGCTGGTCGAATACCGGTTCTGGTGATGTTCTTGTGATGCTTTGCTGATCAGCGCCAGCCCGCATCGCGGGCGGCGCGCTCCTCGTCCGCGGACAGCGGCTCGCCCGCGATCCGCGCATCAATCGCGCCGAGCAGCGCGGGCGAGGCCGGCGACGACGCCTGACGCAGTCCATCGCCGTCCGATGCCCTCGCGTCGCGTTCCAGCAGCGGCAATCGCCAGCGCCCGGATTCGCGGCAGGCCAGGCCGGACAGCGTTTCGCCGGGCATCGCGAAACTGCGGCACCAGCGCCCCTCGCGATCGCGGAAGGTGAGGCCGATCGCGACCTCGGCATCGGTCGCGGGGGCGCTCGCGAGGCTTTCGTCGAGCGCGTCCGCAAGCGGACCGCCAGCGAACGCGACGCCGCCCACCGACTGCACCGGTGCAAGCGTCGTCTGCCAGACCAATCCCATGGCGACCACCGCGACCGACGCCGCGGCGAGCATCCACCAGGCGGGCCGAGGCGATGGACGCCGTGCGGGCAACGCACGCACGTTGCCGGCGTCGGAAACGGCCGGCGCCGCGGGCGCGTCGAACAGCGCGGCGAAACGTTCGGGCATCGGCTCGTCCAACACCGGATCGAATTCGGCGCGGATCCGCGCACGCAGTCGCGACGCGGCCGCAACCTCCGATGCCAGCGCCGGATCCGCGGCCATCGCCGCTTCGATGCGCGCGCGCGCATCGGCATCCAGCGCGTCGTCGGCGAGCGCACCGTCGAGATAGGCCTGCAGGTGTTCGGGATCGATCCCGCGATGTCCGCTCATGGCGATGCCTCCTCCTGCAACAGGGACTGCAATGCGGCGCGCGCGCGCGCCAACCGGCTGGTGACCGTTCCGATCGGCACGTCGAGCAGTTCCGCGGCTTCGCGGTAGGCCAGACCTTCCACCATCACCAGCGCCACCACTTCGCGCTGTTCTTCGGGCAGGCGCGCCAGCGCTTCGGCGACCGACATCGCCTCGGCGTGATGCGCGACGCTGTCCACGCCGATGCGCTCGCCCGCCGCCTCGTCCACGAACACGCGGTCGCGGCGCGATCGCGAACGCAGTTCGTCCAGCCAGGCATTGCGCAGGATCGCGAACACCCACGCATCGAGCCTGTCGTCGGGCCGCCACTGATCGGCCCGCGCCAGCGCGCGTTCCAGCGCCACCTGCACCAGATCGTCGGCATCCGCCGGATGCCCGGCCAACGCGCGCGCCATGCGACGCATCCGCGGCACGATCGCGGGCAGACCCGCGCGAACGGTCTGCGCGACCTCGCTGCGAGGAGGAGACGATGGGGCGATCTGCGCGTGGACGGTGTGATCCTCTGGCATGCGTTCGACAGTGCATACGTCCGGAAGCCGCGGTTTCTTCCATCGCCCGTCGCGAGCGCTCAGCGGCGATGTATCGGGCCGATGCTAGCATGCGCCCGCTGTTGTCCCCGCCCCTTCCGAGGCCACCGTCATGCGTCGATTTCCGCGGATCACATGTTGCGTTGCGTCGTCGATCGCACTGTCGATCACGCTGTCCGCGACCTGCGCGGCGCAGACGCTGCCGGGCCGCGTGGACGATGCGCTTCCGCCGATCGCGGACACTCCGCTACCGACGGACCCGCTGCTTCGCGATGCGCGGAACGCGGCGGACACGCTGCGCGGCGAACTCGGCTACGCCCTGCGCGCCCGCACCCTCGCGCGCGAACAACGCGACCGCGTCGCGCTCGATCCGCAGGGCGCCGCGATGCTGCGGCACGAATTCATCGCATTCGATGCCGATTCCGCGGCGCTCGCGGCGGCGCAGGCCGCCGGCTTCGAGTCCGTGCGTCGCGAGGCGTTCGACGCCCTGGGCGAATCCATGACGGTATTGCGCGATCGCCGCGGCCGCGCGCCGGCGCGCGGACTGCGCGCGCTGCGCGCGGCGATGCCGTCGGCGGAGATCGGCTTCCATCATCTGTATCTGCCGGCCGCCTCAGGCAAACCGTCGACCGCCGCGTCGGCGCGTGCGCCGAGCACGCATTCCGCTTCGGCACCGGATCCCGTTTCGAAACCGTTGCCGATCGCACTGCGCGTGGGCCTGATCGATGGCGGCGTCGATGGCGCATCGCCCGCGCTCGCGCGCAGCCGGATCGTGCGCCGCGGCTGCGACGGCGACGCGCGGCCGCAGGCGCACGGCACCACGGTCGCCTCGCGACTGATGAACGGACTCGGCGGCACGCTCTACGCCGCCGACCTGTGGTGCGGAGACGCCGTCGGCCGCGGCACGCTGGGCCTGATCGATGCGCTGGACTGGATGGCGCGCGAGCGCGTGCCGGTGGTGAACATCAGTCTGGTCGGTCCGGACAATCCGCTGCTGCGGCGCGTCGTGCGCACGATGACCGCGCGCGGCCACGTCCTGGTCGCCGCGGTCGGCAACGATGGGCCCGCGGCGCCGCCGCGATTCCCCGCGGCCTATCCCGATGTGATCGGCGTCGGCGCCGTCGATGCGACATTGCGCGCGCTGCCGGAATCCGCGCGCGGCCCGCAGGTGGATTTCTGCGCACCGGGCGTCGTCGATGCACGTCTTCGCGGCACCTCCTTCGCGGCACCGCTGGTCGCACGGCTGGCCGCGCTCGGACGGTCTTCGCCGGCACCGGGCGCCGCAGGCGAGACCCATGCGCGGTTGAAGACCATGTCGCGAGCGGCCGGAAAGTCGGGACGCGACCCGCGCTGCGGCGAAGGCATCGTCGTCGCCGACGCCGGAAGCTGAACGATTCCCGATCGGCGCCGGAAGGCGCGGGAAGAACGACGCTGCCCCGGGCGTACTGCACTCACGAACGCGGACGGTCCGCGTATTCGAGGAGACAATCACATGCGCCGCATCACTGCTTTCGCTCTGTTGTTCGCCACCGCCACCCTCGCCACCAGCGCCCAGGCCCAGTTGCTGGGCGGCGGCGGCAATGTCACCGGCAATCTCACTGGTCAGCTCACCGGCGATTCCACCGGCCGCCTCGGCGGCTCGCTCGGCGGCGCCGCGGATGTCTCCGGCACCGTCGACCGCGACGGTTTCGGTCGTCTCGACAGCCTGCGGCAGAACGCGGCCGACCGTGCCGCGGCGCGCGCCGAGCGTCTGCGCCAGCGGGCCGGCGACGGCGCGCAGCGCACCGGCGAGACGCTGACGAATACCGCCACCAGCGCACGCGACACCGCAGTGACGGCCGCACGGAACAGCACGCAGCAGGCCGCGATGCGCGCGGAATCGGTACGCACGCGGGCCGCCACCGTGGCCGGCAATGCCGCCGCCACCGCGGGCACGACGGCCTCCACGCTGCGCGACCGCGCCGGTCAGGCCACCGATCCGGGCACGACGCCCCCGGGCACGGCCTCGCCGCTGGATCTCGATGCGCAGGGCAACGCCGATGCCGACGGCAGCGCCTCGGCATCGCGCGAGGACGGCGTGTCGATCCGCGCCAGCGGTTCGGCCGAAGGCCGCGCATCGACGCGCACCCGCCGCGACGACGGTCGGGCCGACGCCACGCCGTGACGTTACGCATTGACTCGATGCTCGCCGCGATCGCCGCGCCGGGAACATCGAAGAGAGCATCGGAAAGCCCCGGGAGACCGGGGCTTTCTGCGTCATGCACGGCGACTCATGACGATCGCCAGACCAGCATGCGATTGTTCGCCGGCATCGCCACATCGGCGACGAGGTGCAGACCGACGGCGTCGGCCAGCGCGTTCACGGCCTCGACATCGCGAATGCCGGAACGCGGGTCGCGCGCTTTCAACCAGCCGTCGAAATCGCGATTGCTGTCGCTGGTGTACGCCCCGCCCTCGTTGAACGGACCGTAGACGGCGACGACCGCGTCGTCGGTCAGCACCGACGGCAATGCCGCGAACAGCGCCTGCACTTCCGGCCAGCCCATGATGTGCAACGTATTCGCGCTGAACACCGCGTCGTAGCGAGAGGATGGCGGCGGCGAAAAACCCGGGATCGGCGCCGCCGCGATCCGCAGCGGAAACGGCGCGGGCGTATTCGCCAGCCGCGCCTCGTCCAGCCACATCCGGATACCGTCGAGATGCGCCTCGGCATCGCTGCACTGCCATGTCAGCCACGGCATCGCCGCCGCGAAATGCAGCGCATGCTGGCCGGTGCCGCTGCCGATCTCCAGCACGCGACGACGGTCGGCGAAGTGTTCGCGCAGCACCGCGAGGATCGGGTCGCGGTTGCGTTCGCAACTCGGCGAATGCGGCTTCACGTGGCCCCTTGTCGGATGGCGCCAGCCTGGGATGACCCCGGCTTGAATGACCCCGGCTTGAATGACCCCTGGGGCCGGCGACGCGGGCGGGACGGGCGTTGACCGTCGCGACACGCGCCACCGGCACCGGGAATGCGTTCGTCCGGCGAGCGGATCGATACGCCTACGCTACGCCGCACGGCCGCCGATCCCATGGGGCGGAAGTCATGCCTGCATGGACGCAGATCACAGCCACGTCACGGAATGCGCCAGCGGTCGCGGCGCGGTTCGAATGTGCCCGACGCGGAGCGGTCAACCGTTGTTGTCGGGCGACGTTGATGGCGCGGGCGACGGGGTCTGCACCACCACCTGCGCGACGTTCGGATCGCGCAGCGCCGACGCCTGATTGATCAGGCGATCGAGCACGTTCGGCACCAGCCGCTCGGAGAACCCGGCGATGAAGGCCCAGACGATGGCCTTGGCGGTGTCGATGTTGTGATTGGGAATGACGACGCGCAGCAGTTGGAACACGCTTTCGAAATCCTGCGCGGTGTTCTTGAATTTCGGGAACAGGTCGCCCTGCAACAGACCGCTCAGGAACAGACCGTACATCACCAGCGCGAGCACGCCCGAGATCAGCACCGAGACGTAGATCTGCATGGTGAAGACCGCGCCATCCAGGGCTTCCAGCGCCACCTTGTCGACGTCGGACAGTTTGGCGAGGCGGTAGTAGTTGTTGATGACCGCGCCGACCGACCCCGCGCAGAACACCAGCAGCAGGATGTCGCTGTAGACGCCGGTGCGCGCCGCGATGATCGCCGCGACGCAACCGCCGAACGCGATGATGCCGCTGACCGCGAGATGCCAGTAGAGCTTCGTGAGTTTGTTCATCGCCATCCCCCTTGGCGTCACGGAAATCCATCGCCGCGCCCCCGCGGCGGGCCGCGTCACATCGTATGCGTCGCCTTGTCCGAATTCAGGATGCCGGCGAGGATGGCTTCGATCTTGTTCTTCACCGCTTCGCCCTCGGGCGTATCGGCGAACTGCACGCCGATGCCGGCGACGCGATTGCCCTGCGCGCCCGCGGGCGTGACCCAGGCGACCTTGCCGGCCACCGGCAGGCGCTCCGGGGATTCGGGCAGGGTCATCAGCAGGAAGACCTCGTCGCCGATGAAATAGCGCTTCGCGGTGGGCACGAACACCCCGCCCTGCTTGAGGAAAGGCATGTAGGCCTGGAAGAGGGCGTTCTTGTCCTTCACCGCGAGTGAGAGGATGCCCTGCCGGGCGCCGCCGGCCGCTTTCACGTTCATCGTCTTGCTCCTGAAGCCTTGTTGCCCGCGTTGTTCGCAGCGTTGTTCGCCGCCTTGTTCGAGTGCCCGCCCCATTGCGCCAACAGCTCCGCCAGCGCGAGGTCCGCGCGGACCGTGGTCCGCAGCAGGTCGCGGGTGCGGTTGGCCGCATCGAACCAAGTGCCGAGCGTGCGGATTCCGAGCGGATCGGTCAAGCGGCCCGCCTCGGCCAGGGCCAGGTCGGCGGCATGACGCAGCCGCTGATCGAGATCGCCGGCGTCGGCCCAGCGCTTCGCGGTCTCCAGCGCGGAACGCTCGCCGCGGCCGAGGGCCTGCAGGTCGGCGGCGATCTCGCGGCGCAGCGCGAGGCCGCCGTCGCGCAGCCAGGCGTCGGCCAGGCCGGGATGGCCGCGCGCCGCCTCCAGGGCCTCGCGTGCGGTGGCTTCGACGTGCCCCTGCGCGCACAGCCAGGCGAGCGCTTCGTCGGCCGGCGGCAGGCGGAATTCGAGGCGCTGGCAGCGGCTGCGGATGGTCGCGGGCAGGCGCGCGGGGTTGGCGCTGATCAGCCACAGATAGCGGTCCGGCTGCGGCTCCTCCAGCGTCTTCAGCAGCGCGTTGCAGGCGGCGTGATTGATGGCGTCGGCGGGATCGAGCACCGCGATCTGCGCCCCGCCGTATTGCGGCGTCAGCGCGAGTTTCTCGGACAGCCGCCGGATCTGTTCGATCACGATCTCCGCGCGCGGCTTGGCGGTCTTGTCGTTGACCTCGTAGCCGACGAACAGCAGGTCGGGATGACTGGCATGGCCGAACGGATGCGCGCGGCTGCCGTCCGGCCGCACTTCGAGCGGATCGCGCTGATGGCGGTTGGCGAAGAGTTGGCAACTGCGGCAGCGGCCGCAGGCATCCCCGGCATCGTCGCGGTCGGTGCACAACATGCGCCGGGCCAGGCGCTCGGCCAGCAGGCGCTTGCCCAGTTGCGGCGGGCCGCAGAACAGCAGGCCATGACCGAGGCGACCGCTGTCGAGCGCGGCGGTGGCCTGCGCGTACATGCGCCGCTGCCAGGGCGACATCGCGGGCAGATCCGACGCGCTCACGCCGGCGCCGCCGCGGCACGGGCCATGTACATGCGCAGGATGGCGACGGCATCGGCCGCGACCTCCTTCGCCGGCTGCGAGGCGTCGATCACGCGCACGCGCTCGGGCTCGGCGCGCGCGCGGGCGAGAAACGCGCGGCGCACGTTCTCGAAGAAATCGTCGCGCTCGCGCTCGATCCGATCGGGGCCGTTGCCGAAGGCCAGATCGCGGCCGCGGGTGCGCTCGCGGCCCTGCGCGACCCCGAGGTCGAGCAGCAGCGTGAGCGCGGGCTGCACGCCGACCACGCGGCGTTCGAGTTCCGCGATGAATGCGATGTCGAGACCGCGGCCGCCGCCCTGATAGGCATAACTGGAATCGGTGAAGCGGTCGCTGATCACCCAGGCCCCGCGCTCCAGCGCCGGCACGATGGTCTCGCGCACGTGCTGCGCGCGCGCGGCGAACATCAGCAGCAGTTCGGTTTCGGCCGCCGGTTTTTCGTGCGCGGGCCGGTCGTGCCCGGCTGCGCCCGCGGGCACGTTGAGCAGCAGCTCGCGGATCTGCTCGGCCAGCGGCGTACCGCCGGGCTCGCGCGTGGACACCACTTCGCGGCCGTCCTGCTGCAGCGCTTCGCGCAGCGCGTTGAGCACCGTGGTCTTGCCCGCGCCCTCGCCGCCTTCCAGCGATACGAACCGCGGGTGTCGGGTCAATCCGGTCATTGCGTCCGCGCCTGCGTCGTCCGCTGCGCGCGATACCGCTTGAGGTATTCGGCGACCGCGCTCTGGTGTTCGGCGTAGGTGCGGGTGAACACGTGACGGCCGCTGCCGTCGCCGACCGCGACGAAGAACAGCGTGTCGCCCGGCGCCGGATGCGCCACCGCCTGCAGCGCATCGCGGCCGGGCATCGCGATCGGCGTGGGCGGCAGGCCGTCGCGGGTGTAGGTGTTGTACGGCGTGTCGGCGCGCAGATCGGCCTTGCGGATGTTGCCGCCGTAGGCGCTGCCCATCCCGTAGATCACGGTCGGATCGGTTTCCAGCCGCATCGGCACCTTGAGGCGGCGCACGAACACGCCCGCGATCTGCGGGCGTTCCTCGGCGATGCCGGTTTCCTTCTCCACGATCGAGGCCAGCGTCAGCATCTGGTATGCGGTCTCCAGCGGCAGGTCCTGATCGCGCTCGTTCCAGGCCTCGGCCAGCGCCTTCTCCATCGCCGCGGCGGCGCGCTTGAGAATGTCCAGATCGCTGTCGTTGCGGGTGTAGAGATAGGTTTCCGGCAGGAAGCGGCCTTCCGGATGCTGCGCGCCCAGGCCGAGCGCGCGCATCAGCGCCGCGTCGTCGAGCTGCGCACCCTTCTGCTTCAGCGGCGTGGCCTTCGCCAGCGCCGCGCGCAGGTCGCGGATGTTCCAGCCTTCGACGATGGTGAAGCGGTAACTCACCACCTTGCCGTCGCGCATGGCGGCGAGCAGATCGCGCGGCGTCATGCCCGGCGTCAGGGCATATTCGCCGATCTGGATCTTGCCGGCGGCGCCCATCTGCTTCGCGAGCGCGCGCCATTCGAAATCGCGGCTGGAGATGCCCATCGCGTCGAGCCTGCGCAGCACCTTCGGCAGCGAATCGCCGGATTCGACCACCAGCGTATCGCCGGCTTCGATGCCGTCGATCGGGGCATCGGCGAAATCGAGATAACGCTGGTACGCGACCACGCCCAGCGCGCCCGCGGCGACCGCGATCAGCAGCAGGAACAGCAATGCGAGTGTGCCGAGGCGCGACGCTCTCTTGCGGGCTGGGCTCACGGAAAGTCCTCGTTCGAATCGATGGCGAATGCGGGATGCGCGGCGGCGAGACGACGGCGCGCATCGGCCACGGCCGGATGCGGCGCCCAGGTGCGGTCGCCGAGCCGGGCCACCGGCAGGATACCGCGCACGGCGTTGCACAGGACCAGCGCATCGGCGGATTCGACCTCGTCCGCGTTCAGCCGGCGCTCGCTGGCGGCGAAGGCGCGCAGCGCCCAACTGCGACAGACCCCGGCGATGCCGCAGCGGTCCACCGGCGGCGTCCACCAGCGGCCTTCGCGCAGCGCGAAAAGATTGGCGGCGGTGGCGGCGACGGCGTGACCGTCGGTGTCGCGCATCAGGCCCTCGTCGATGCCCGGATCGCGCCACTCCGCGCGGGCCATGATCTGTTCGAGCCGGTTGCCGTGCTTGATCCCGGCGAGCAGCGGCTGCCGCGCGAGACGCGTCTCGCACCAGCGCAGCACCAGCCCGCCGGGACGCGGTGGCGACGGCAGCGCGGACGCGATCAGCGCCCACACCGGCGGTGCGTCGAACGCGGACGAATAGCCTCGACCGCCGCTGCCGCGAGTGACGATCAGCTTGATCACCGCGTCGCGATGCAGCGACAACCAATCGTGCAGCGCGGTCTCCATGCACTCGGCCGCGGGCAGCGGAATGCGCAGACGCGCGGCGCCCAGCGCCAGACGCGCGCGATGACCGGGCCACCACGGAATCGAGCCGCCGATGGCGCGCATGGTTTCGAATACGCCGTCGCCGTAGGCGAACCCGCGACCTTCGACCAGCAGCGCATCGGTCGCGGCGTCCTCGACGCGCGCATCGCCCACGAACAACCGCGCGCTCACGCCGACGCCCCCAGCGCCTTGAGCAGACCGCGGGCCTTGGCGCGGGTTTCGTCGAGCTCGCGCTGCGGATCGGAGTCGGCGACGATGCCGGCACCGGTGCGGAAACGCAGCGCGGCGCCGCCGGAATCGTCGGCTTCGATCTCGGCGCTGCGGATCAGGATGTTCAGATCGAGATCGCCATCGCGATTGAGCCAGCCGAACGCACCGGTGTACGCGCCGCGTCCGGTGCCCTCCAGCTCGGCGATGATCTGCATGCAGCGCACCTTGGGACAGCCGGTGATGGTGCCGCCCGGAAACACCGCGCGGATGGTCGCGCCGGGCGTGGCGTCCGCGCGCAGTCGGCCGCGCACGTTGCTCACGATGTGATGCACGTGCGAATAACTTTCCACCGACATCAGTTCGTCGACCTCGACGCTGCCCGGCGCGCACACGCGGCCGAGGTCGTTGCGTTCCAGATCGATCAGCATCACGTGTTCGGCGCGCTCCTTCGGATGTCCGACCAGTTCGCGGATGCGCGCCGCATCGTCGTCGCCCTCGAAACGCGGCCGGGTGCCGGCGATCGGCCGGGTCTCGACGACGTCGCCACGCACCGACACCAGACGTTCGGGCGAAGAACTCGCGACCGCCCACGGCCGGCCATCGCTGTCGCCCGCGAACAGGCCCGCGAACGGCGCCGGGCTGGCCTCGCGCAGGCGCGCATAGAGCGCGGCCGGATCGTATGCGTCGCAGCGCGCGCGCCACGCCCGCGACAGATTCACCTGGAACACATCGCCGGCGGCGAGATAGCCGAGGATGCGGCGCACGCCTTCGACGAACGACTCCGGCGCATCGTCGGAGACGGCCCCCGGCGCGCGCCACCGGAGCGGCGGCAATGCGACGGCAGCTTCGAGATCGGCCGAGATCGCATCGAGCCACGCTTCCGCGCCGGTCTCGGCCAGCGCGAAGCATTCGCCGGTGGCGTGATCGCGCAGCACCGCCGCCGGACAGCGCAGCGCCAGCGCCACCGGCAGCGCGCCTTCGGCCTGCGGCAGGCGCAGCACCGGTTCGACCTGCGCCGCGAGTTCGTACGCCAGGAACAGCGCCCAGCCACCGCGGAAGGGCCAGCGCGGCTCTTCGCGTGGCACACGCAGGTCGCGCCAGCGTTCATCGAGCAGATCGAGGAAAGCGCCGGGAATGGATGCGCCTTGCGCATCGCGGACGACGCCGTCGCGATCGAGGCGCAAGGCATCGCCGTCGGCGACCAGCAGCAGATCCCAGCGTCCCAGCGCATGACCGGCCTGCAGCGACGACGACGTCGACTGCAGCAGCAGCGGATAACGCGCCGGCGCCAGGCGGTGCAGGCGCAGCGGGTCGCTGTCCGCGGGCAGCGCGCGGGTGACGATCATGCGGCGGAAGTCGCGATCGGGATCAGAACGTGTCGCTCACGGTCGACCGATCAGAGCCTGCCGAAGACCAGCGTGCCGTTGGTGCCGCCGAAACCGAAACCGTTCGACACGGCGTAATCGATGCGCCGCTCGCGCGCGACGTTCGGCACATAATCCAGATCGCAGCCTTCGCCGGGTTCGTCCAGATTGATGGTCGGCGGAATCACACCGGTGTGCAGGGCCATGATGGTGATCACCGCTTCCACGCCGCCCGCCGCACCCAGCAGATGGCCGGTCATCGATTTGGTGGAGCTGACCATCATCGCCTTGGCGTGGTCGCCGAACGCGCGCTTGATCGCGAGCGTCTCGGCGAGATCGCCCAGCGGCGTCGAGGTACCGTGCGCATTGAGATAACCGATCTGTTCCGGATTCAGGCCCGCGTCCTTCAGCGCGGCGACCATGCAGCGCGCGGGACCCTCGCCGTTCTCGCTCGGCGCCGTCATGTGGAACGCATCGGAACTGGCGCCGGAGCCGACCAGTTCGCAGTAGATGCGCGCGCCGCGCGCCTTCGCGTGTTCGTACTCCTCGATGACGAGGATGCCGGCGCCGTCGCCGAGCACGAAACCGTCGCGATCCTTGTCCCATGGCCGCGATGCGCGGGTGGGATCGTCGTTGCGCGTGCTCATCGCCTTCATCGCGCAGAAACCGCCGACCGCGGTCGGCGTCGAGCCGCGCTCGGCGCCACCGGCGATCATCACGTCGGCATCGCCGTGCTGGATCAGGCGCATCGCCATGCCGATCGAATGATTGGAGCTGGCGCAGGCCGACACCGCCGAGAAGTTCGGGCCCTTGATGCCGGTCAGCAGGGTGATCTGGCCAGGCAGCATGTTGATGATGGTGCTGGGCACGTAGAACGGCGAAATCTTGCGCGGGCCGCTCTCGTGAAACTTGATGGTCTGCTCTTCGATTCCGAGCAGCCCGCCGATGCCCGAACCGATGATCGTGCCGATGCGTTCGGCGTTGGATTCGGTCACTTCCAGTCCGGCGTCGCGCATCGCCATCAGGCTCGCGGCCACCCCGTAATGGATGAACGGGTCCATCTTCTTCGCGTCTTTCGGCGTGATCCACTGCAGCGGATCGAAATCCTTCACCATTCCGCCGATGCGGGTGGAGAATCCCGTGGTATCGAAATGCATGATCGGGCCGATGCCGCTGCGGCCGTTGACGATGCCGTCCCAGGTGCTGGCCAGATCGTTGCCGAGGGGAGAAATGGCCCCGAGACCGGTGACGACGACACGACGCTTCGACATGATTCAACTCCCGACTCTTGCCCGCGGCGACGCATCGGCGTCGCGCGGAAAAAACGATGGCGTCTGAAACGCAGAGGGCCGCGATGCGGCCCCGGCGTTCGCCCGGACGACGCGTCCGGGCCTGCGATCAAGCCGCGACGATTACTTGACGTGCGACTTGATGTAATCGATGGCCTGCTGCACCGAAGTGATCTTCTCGGCTTCCTCGTCCGGAATCTCGCATTCGAACTCTTCTTCGAGTGCCATCACCAGTTCGACGGTATCGAGCGAGTCGGCGCCGAGGTCGTCGACGAACGATGCGGTGTTGGTGACTTCCTCTTCCTTGACGCCAAGCTGTTCGACCACGATTTTCTTGACGCGTTCTTCGATGCTGCTCATGGGTGTTGTGCTCCGGAAGGAATTTGATGCGGTGGATAGTTTAAGGGAAGCCGGGGCCGAAGTGGGCCCAGGCAAATCTTTTCGATTCAATGACTTACTGAAAACGTCGTGTTTCCGCAGCCGTGCGGACCCGGATCAGGGCATGTACATGCCGCCGTTGACGTGGAGGGTTTCGCCGGTGATGTAGGCGGCACCGGGACCGGCGAGGAACGCCACGGCATCGGCGATGTTCTGCGCTTCGCCCAGACGGCCCAGCGCGATCTGGCCGAGCAGGCCTTCCTTCGCCGCCTCGGGCATCGCGCGGGTCATGTCGGTATCGATGAAACCGGGCGCGACGACATTCACGGTGATGCCGCGCGAACCGATTTCCTTGGCCAGCGATTTGCTGAAAGCGATGATGCCGGCCTTGGCGGCGGCGTAATTGGTCTGTCCTGCGTTGCCGGTAACGCCGATGACCGACGCGATGTTGACGATGCGGCCCTTGCGCGCCTTCATCATGCCGCGCATCACCGCCTTGCTGGTGCGATAGACGCTGGAGAGATTGGTGTCGAGAATCGACTGCCACTCGTCGTCCTTCATGCGCATCAGCAGATTGTCGCGGGTGATGCCGGCGTTGTTGACGAGGATGGACACCGGACCGAACTGCTTCGCGATCGCATCGATCAGCGCCTCGACCGCGGCACCGTCGACGACGTCGAGCTTGCGACCGTGGCCGCCGAGCAGCGACAGACGCGCGCCGATGGCCTCGGCGCCGGCGTCGGACGTGGCCGTGCCGATCACGGTCGCGCCCTGGGCGGCGAGCGTGTCGGCGATCGCGGCGCCGATGCCGCGGCTGGCGCCGGTCACGAGCGCGATCTCGCCCTGCAGCGGTCGATACGGATTGGAATCGGTGGTCATGGGCGTCGTGGGGTTGGCTGCGGGAACGACCGTGACGATGGTCGCAACCCGCCTGAATGACGGTGTCGATGGGCTGGCGATGATACCGGCGAAACCGCGCTTCTGTCTGTACGAAGGCGTATGTGCGACGCCGGGATGCGGGTCACGGAAACGCGAAACCGCCGCGATCGGAGATCGCGACGGCTTCGTCTGCGCGCGGTGCGAGCGAGGTCAGTAGCGCAGCAGCGCCGCGCCCCAGGTGAAACCGCCGCCGAAGGCTTCCAGCAACACCAGCTGACCGCGCTGAACCCGGCCCGAACGCACCGCCTCGTCCAGCGCCAGCGGCACCGATGCCGACGACGTGTTGCCGTGACGATCCACGGTGACGATCACGCGTTCCATCGGCATGTCCAGCCGTGCGGCGGTGGCGTCGATGATGCGCAGATTGGCCTGATGCGGAATCAGCCAATCGATGTCGTGACGGTCGAGACCGTTGGCTTCGAGGGTTTCCTCGACCACGGAATCGAGCGCCTTCACCGCATGCTTGAACACTTCGTTGCCGGTCATGCGGATGCGCACGCCGGCGTTCTTCTCTTCGGGCTTGAACCCGACCGAGACGCCGACGGGATTCCACAACAGTTCCTTCTTGCCGCCGTCGGCATGCAGATGGGTGCTGATGATGCCGGTGTCTTCATCGGCCTTGAGCACGACCGCACCGGCGCCGTCGCCGAACAGGACGCAGGTCGTGCGGTCGCTCCAGTCGATCATCCGGGTGAGAGTTTCCGTACCGATCACCAGCGCGGTCTTGGCGGCGCCGGAACGGATGAATTTGTCGGCCACCGTGAGCGCGTAGATGAAACCGGAACAGGCCGCGTTGACGTCGAACGCGGGACAGCCGTTGGCGCCCAGACGGTGCTGGATCAGGCAGGCAGTGGACGGGAAGATCAGGTCGGGCGTGGTGGTGCCGACCACGATCAGGTCGATGTCCTCGGCGGCGACACCGGCGGACTCGAGCGCACGCAGCGCGGCGTGATAGCCCAGATCGCCGCTGGTCTCGCCCTCGGCCGCGACATGGCGCTGGCGGATGCCGCTGCGGGACGTGATCCACTCGTCGCTGGTATCGACGATCTTCGACAGATCGTCGTTGGTGACGATCTTCTCCGGCAGATAGCTGCCGGTCCCTGCGACGCGCGCGAAAACTTGCTTGCTCATGCCCGCCCCTGACCCTCTTGCGGTACCCCGACGCGGTTCGACATCGATGTGGATCGTGTCGCGACCCGGATCGCGCGGCGTTGGCCGCCGCGATCCGGTCCCGACGCGAGGCCGGATGTCTGTCCGGATCGCGGTGCGGCCCGTGCCCGGATCGCCGGGGCTGGGCCAGAAATAAGGACGCGGCCTTTCGGCCGCATCCCTGTGGCGTGCCGGCGGTGCCGGCAGCGTTGCGCGGGCGCCGGAGGCGCCGCGCGGATCACTCTTCGTCGACGACCTTGGTCTTCGGAGCGATCACCTGGCGGCCGCGATAGTAGCCGTCCTTGGTGATGTGGTGACGCAGATGGATCTCGCCCGAGGTCGGGTCGGTCGCCAGCTGCTTGGCGGTCAGGGCGTCGTGCGAACGGCGCTGGCCACGACGGGACGGAGTGACTCGGGATTTCTGCACAGCCATGGGATTGCTCCAGCTCGAAACGTAGATTTCGGTGATTGTAGAAGTGATGGATCCGTGGGATCCGTGTCTGCGAGACCCGCGCCGGAATGCGCGCGCCTCAGGATTTCTTCAACGCCGCCAAGGCCGCGAACGGATTGGCGCGCGCTTCCTCGTCCACGGGGACCGGCCAGTCGCGCTCGACCGATTCGCTGCCCGGCCTGACCGGGACCAGCGGCACGGCGAGGATCAACTCATCCTCGACCAGTTCCGCGGCCCGCAGCGTGCCGTCGTCGTCCATCTGCAGCGCCTCGTAACCCGGAGGCAGAGCGGCGTCGACGTCCTCGTCGCCGACATCGACGCCGCGCACGAGGGCGAGACGCTGGGTCAGCGACACCGGCTGCAGGAAACGTTGCAGACTGCGCTGGCAGACCAGCGGCAGATCGGCATCGATCCGCAACTCCACGAACGGCACCTGCAACATGTCGTGACCGAATTCGAGCGAGAAGCGGGCTTCTCCCTCGGTATCGGCCAACAGATCGCGGAGGCGGGCCATCGTGGCCAGCGGCAGACGGCCGTCGAAACTGCGCCGGGCTGCCACCATACGCCAAGCGTCCAGAACTTCGGGCACTTCAGCGGACATAAGACGCGGAATGGTAGGGGCCGGACCCCACGCTGTCAAACCCAAGCCCTTGCCGGACCAGCGATTTGCGGCCGGCTGCGGGCGGCGTCAGACTGACCGCCCGCGTCCGGGCCAGTCGTGTGACCGCTTTCACTTTTCCCGTGGCGACCGCCATCTTCTCGGCCATCATCGTCCTCGCGCTGGTCTTCGCCTGGCGCTTCTCGCGCCGCGACCTGCCCCGCCAGCGCGCCTTCACCCGCGTGCTCGATGCCGCCGATGCCCTCGAATCGCGCCTGCGCACCGCGAAGACCGAAATCGAGGCCATCACCGGCGACGAGGACGAAAGCGTCCGCACCGCACTTCAGGAAATGCTGCGCCAGCGGCTGTGGCTGCAGCAGCACGGCGACACCGCACCGGTCGAGAAGCTCGAAGAGATGCGGGCATCCATCGACCAGGCCCGGGCCCGGATCGACCAGCAGCTGATCCTGGTGGAGCGTGCCCGCTCCACCGGCCCCTGACGCCGCGATGCCCGGCCTGATCCTCGCTTCGACCTCGGTCTATCGGCAGGCATTGCTCGAACGCCTGGGTCTGCCTTTCGCAACCGCACGACCGGACGTCGACGAATCCCCGCGGCCTGGCGAGGCACCACAGACGCTCGCCGTTCGGCTGGCGCGGGCCAAGGCCGAAGCGATCGCCGCCACCGTGGGCCCGGCATGGGTGATCGGCTCGGATCAGGTCGCCGAGTTGGATGGCCGGGCGCTGGGGAAACCCGGCACGACGGGCAACGCCATCGCGCAGTTGCGGTCGATGTCCGGTCGCGAGGTCCGGTTCCTGACGGCGCTGTGCCTCGCAGGTCCGGATGGGCGGCGTTTGGAGGCGCTCGATATCACCACCGTGCGTTTCCGGACATTGAGCGGCGACGAGATCGCGCGCTATGTCGAACGCGAACGCCCGCTCGACTGCGCCGGCAGTTTCAAATGCGAAGGTCTCGGCATCGCGCTGTTCGAGGCGATCGAGAATCGCGATCCGACCGCATTGATCGGTCTGCCGATGATCGCTACCGCGCGATTGCTGCGCGAGGCGGGCTTCGCGGTGCCCTGAGCACCGTCATCGCACCACCACCGTCCGCTCCGGCCAATCCTCGACGCTGCCGTCGCGGCCGTGGAGCCGCAGACCGATCCGATACGCCCCGGGCCCGCGCACACCGAGATCGATGTCGGCACGGAAGCCCACGTGCGGCTGCTGCGGATCGGTGGAACCGCCTTCGCGCCATTTGCGCCAGAAACCGACCACCTCGGGACGCGGCATACCGTAGTCCGCGGTGGCCGCGACCGCACCGTCGACCAACACCTCGACCTTCGACAGACCCGCGCCGTCCTTGAACGCCCAGCCCTGCAGCGCGACACGCCGGGCCACGACCGCGCCCGCTTCCGGCGCATCGATCCACGCCATCGCCGGCGCGACGCACGGCCCTTCGCCGCGCGAACCGGTCAGCGCGAACAACAGGAACCGCTGGCGTCCTCCGTCGATGTTGAGCACCCGGGGCGGCGGCAGCGGGCCGACCATCGCGCACAGGTCGTGCCAGCGCCGCAGCTGATGCTTGTACTCGACATCGGCGGCACCGACGACCAGCAACCGCGGCGACGCATCACCTCGATCGCGACCATCGCTGTGCAGACCCCACAGGCGCAACTGCGGCGCGCGGCCGTGATGCGCGTTCAACGGGTGGTCGAGCACCGCGATGCGCGGATCGTCGAACGCGAAACCCAGCTCCGCGCCGACCTTGAAATTGTCGGCCAGCAGCGTCGTTCTCGCAGGCATCGCCGCGCGCGTCTTCTCGACCTCGCGCGCCAACACGTCCCAGCCGGCGAAATTCGACGGATACCATTTGCTGTCGGCCGCGCGCGCGCGCAGCGCGGGCGACGACACTGCGGCGTAGTAACCCAGGCCAGCGAGCAATCCCGGCGCCGCCAGCGCCCACAGCGCGCGGCGCGCGAACGCCGGCCAACGTTCGATCGCCAGCGGCGCCAGCGGCAGCAGCGCGAGATACGCCGGCAACGGCCAATGGAAACTCACGCGTTCGCTGTCGGCGAAAAAGCCGAGCAGGAAGAAGCCCAGCAACACCAGCAGACCCGCCCACGCGAGATAACGCCGCCCGGGCGGCGATGCCGGCGTGCGCTGCGCGACACCCGCGCGCATCAGCGCCCACAGCAGCAATGGTGTGACGCAGGCGGCCTGCACCGCCACGAACACGACACCATCGGGATGGAAGGCCCACGGATGACGGTCGACGAGCTGGAAACGCAGGCCGGCATCGGCGTTGTCGAGATTCCACAGCAACAACGGCAACCACGCGAGCGCGCCGATCGACACCGCGCCCCAGACCCGCACGTCGCGCAGCGCGCCCCGCCCTTCGGGCAGCATCGACAGCACGACGATGCCGACGCCGATCACCGCGATGAAGCGGTAATGCGTGAGCCCGCCGATCGCGAGCCCCGCGGCGAGCAGCGCGACGGCGCCCCATCCCGCGCCGCGCAGCAGCCGGGTCCCGGCATCGAGGCACAGCACCGTGGCCAGCGCCAGCGGCACGTCCGGCAAAGCCAGCACACCGAGCGTGCCCAGCAGCGGCAACAGCACGGCCAGCGAGCCTGCCGTCCAGGCGTGAGTCGCACCGGTCTCGCGCCGCGCGATGACGACGATCCACCACGGCAGCGCCGCGGCGATCGCCAGGAACGGCCAACGCAACCCGAACAGCCCATGTCCGCCGAGTTCGACGCCCAGCCGCGTCAACCATGCGGTGAGTCCGGGCAGATCCGAATACGCCCAGGCCGGATGCCGGCCTTCCTGCCAGTAGAACGCTTCATCCACGAACAGCGGCACATGCCAGACCAACACGCACTTGCACAGCGTCGCCGCCGCCCAGAGCGCGATGAAGGTCCGCTTCGCCGAATCCACCTGCTGTTTCAATGCGTACTCTCGCTACACTGCCGTGATGATCGTTCGAACCGTCGAACCGTGCTTGCTCGACTCATGTCCGCCCAGGAGAGCCCCGTGACGCCCAGCCGCAAGTCCCGCACATGCTAAACGACCGCCTGCACGACGCCCTCAAGCGCGCCCAGGCGCAGGTCAACCAGCTGGTGCTGGGCAAACCGCACGAGGTGCGCCTGGCCTTCGTCGGACTGCTGTCGGACGGACACGTCCTGATCGAGGATCTGCCCGGACTGGGCAAGACCACGCTGGCGCATGCGCTGGCGGCGACCTTGGGTCTCGGCTTCCAGCGTGTGCAGTTCACCTCCGACCTGCTGCCCTCGGACATCGTCGGCGTATCGGTGTTCGACGCCCAGGCCAGGAGCTTCCAGTTCCATCCGGGCCCGGTGTTCGCCCAGGTGTTGCTGGCGGACGAGATCAACCGTGCGCCGCCGCGCACCCAGAGCGCGCTGCTGGAAGCGATGGCCGAGCATCAGGTCACCGTCGACGGCATCACCCATCCGCTGCCGGACCCGTTCTTCGTGATCGCCACCCAGAACCCGGTGGATCTCTCCGGTACCTATCCCCTGCCCGATTCGCAGCTCGACCGCTTCCTGCTGCGCCTGCATCTGGGCTATCCGCCGGAGGACGCCGAACGCGCGCTGCTCGCCGGCAGCGACCGCCGCGATCTCATCGCGCGCAGCGAGGCGGTACTGAGCGCAGACGATGTGCGCGCACTGCGCAATGCGGTGAGCGAAGTGCACGCCAGCGACGCGCTGGTGGCTTACGTGCAGACCCTGCTCGCGCGCAGTCGTCACCATCCGGGCGTGCGCGTGGGGCTGTCGCCGCGTGCCGGTCTGGCGCTGTTGCGCGCCGCGCGTGCGCATGCGCTGCTGCTCGGTCGCGCGCACGCGCTGCCCGAAGACGTGCAGACGCTCTTCATCGCGGTCGCGGCGCATCGATTGGTGCCCGATGCCGACAGCGGCGACGGCGCGACGCTGGCGAAATCGATTCTCCACGCGGTTCCCGTGGACTGACGCGCACGATGAGCGGCGCCGAGGGCGCGCTGGGCGGCAGGATCGAACGTCGCGTCGCGCGATGGGTGAGGCCGCGCGCGCCGGAAGCGCTGCCGGTGCGGTTCGACCGCCGGCGCATCTACGTGCTGCCCACCGGCTTCGGCCTGTTCTTCGCCGTGCTGATCTCGGCGATGCTGCTGGGCGCGCTGAACTACAACAACAATCCGGCGCTGATGCTGGCCTTGCTGTTGGCCGGCGCGGCGCACACCGGGCTGTTCGCGGCGCACCTGCAGTTGTCGGGGCTGCGGATCGTGGCGATCGGCGCCGACCCGGTAAGCGCCGGCAAGCCGCTGCAGTTGCGCATCCACGCCCGCGCCGAGCCCGGACGCGAACGCCGCGGCCTGCGCATCGCCTGCGGCGCGCACGCCACGTTCTTTTCGCTGCAGCACGGCTCGGGCGAGGCGACGATCGAACTCCCCACCGAACGCCGCGGCTGGCTGGAACCGGAACGCCTGCGGATATCGACCACCCGACCGCTCGGGCTGGTGGTGGCGTGGAGCTATGTCTGGCCCGATCGCCCGCTCCTGGTGTACCCGACACCCGAGACGCAGGGCCCGCCGTTGCCCGAAGGCGGCGGCGATCGCGCGATCGCGCGCATGCATCCCTCGGGCGACGATGTGCATCACCTGCGCAGCTACCGTCGCGGCGATTCGCGCCGGGCCATCGCGTGGAAGCCGTCGGCGCGGCGCGACGAGCTGATGGTGCGCGAATACGAACAGCCGCGGGGCGCCGATATCGACCTCGACTGGCGCGCGCTCGCCACCCTGCCCCACGAAGCGCGCATCCGTCGGCTCGCGCGCTGGGTGGACGAGGCCGAACGCGACGGTCGACGCTATCGCCTGGTCCTGCCCGGGCAACCTGCGCTGGGCCCCGCGCAGGGCGCATCCCATCGCCACGCCTGTCTGAAGGCGCTGGCGCTGATGCCGGACGCCCGTGGCTGAAGCAATGACACGTTCCAGACCCGAAGCGCCGCCATTGGAACCCGTTGCCCGGCGCTGGTCGCTGGCGGCCGCGGCCGCCTGTCTGTTGCCGCTGCTGCTGCAGGTGCCCGGCACGCTGGCGCTCGGCATCGCCGCGGTCGCGCTGGCCATTCCGATGCTCGCCCGCGAAGGCCGCGCGCCGACCTGGCTGCGGCTGGTCCTGATCCTCGCCCTGCTGGGCACGGTGCTGACGCTCTACGGCTTCCGCTTCGGCCGCGACACCGGCTGCGCACTGCTCGCGACGATGCTGGCGCTCAAGCCGGTCGAAATGCGCACCCTGCGCGATGCGCGCAGTCTGCTGGGGTTCGCGCTGTTCGCGCCGTTCGCGACCTTTCTGCTGGATCAGGGCCCACGGACGCTGGTGCTGGGCCTGCTCGCCGCGCTGGCGGTGCTGGCGGCGCTGCTGAAACTGTCGGAAGTGGAAGTCGGCGACCGCGCAGCGGAGGGCCGGCCTTGGCGGCGTTTCGTCGCGGTCGCGCGGATGATCGCGATCGGTCTGCCGCTGGCGATGGTCGTGTTCTGGCTGTTCCCGCGCTTCTCGTCGCCGATGTGGGGCGTGCCCGAGCGTGCGCTGACGCGACCGGGCTTGTCCGACCGGATGTCGCCGGGCGACTGGATCGACATCATCGCCGACGACAGCCCCGCGCTGCGCGTGACCTTCTTCGGCGAGGCACCGCCGCAGTCGCAGATGTATTGGCGCGGACCGGTGCTGTGGGACTTCGACGGCCGCACCTGGACGGCGGTGGAATGGTCGTGGGGGATCGGCAACGGCGAGGCGGTGCCCGGGCCGAAGCGCTACACCTATGAACTCGAGATCGAGCCCACCGATCGCAACCAACTGGTCGCGCTGGAACTGCCGCTGGCCGCGCCGACCGGTGCGCGGCTGTACAAGGATTTCAGCCTGCGCAGCCGGCAATCGCTGACCGCGGTCACCCGCTGGCGGATGACTTCGGCCCCGCAGACCCGGTTGGAACAGGAGCTGCACCCGGCGTTGCGCAAACTCGCCCTGCGTCTGCCGCGCGACTACAACCCGCGCACGCAGGCGTTGGCGCAGCGCTGGCGCCGTGAAGCGGGGCCGTCGAACCGAGTGAACGACACGGCCATCGTCAAGCGCGCACTGGACTGGGTGCGGACCGACTTCGTCTACACCCTCGACACACCGCTGCTGGGCCGGCACAGCGTCGACGAATTCCTGTTCGACGAGCAGGCCGGCTTCTGCGAACACTTCAGCAGCGCGTTCGTGGTTCTGATGCGGGCCTCCGGCATTCCCGCGCGGGTGGTCACCGGCTACGTCGGCGGCTACCGCAATCCCGTCGGCGGCTACTGGCTGGTGCGCCGTTCCGATGCCCATGCCTGGGCCGAGGTCTGGCTGGACGGCCGCGGCTGGGTACGCGTGGACCCGACCGCCGCGGTGGCGCCGGAACGCATCTACGACACCATCGACGATCGCCGCCCGGGCGCGCTGGGCGGTTTTTCCGGCCTCGCGCCGGTGTTCGACATCGGCGACTGGCTGCGCCGCGGCTGGAACGACTTCGTGCTCGGCTACAACGCCGCCCGCCAGCGCAAACTGCTGGAATCGTTCGGCGTGCCGGATCTGGATTCGGCGCGGCTGATCCAGTTGTTCGTGATCGCGACCGTGCTGGCCCTGGCCGGCATGCTCTGGCTCACCACCCGCCAGGAACGCGAGAAAGATCCGGTGCTGCGCGCCTGGCGGCGGCTGGAACGTCGCTACCGGCGCCTCGGTCTGGGCCGCGAACCGCACGAGCCGGCCGGGGTCTGGGCGGCGCGGGTGGCCGCGGCGCGTCCGGATGCGCAAGAATTGCGCGGCCTCAGCGCGCGTTTCGTCGATTGGCGGTACGCTCGCGACCATGGCGGTCTGACCGACGCGAATGGCCTCATCCGCGACCTGCGCAGGCACCGCCCCTGAATCTTCCGGAGACTCTCATGCAGACACGCACGTTCGTCGTCGCCGCACTGGCCGCCGCCCTCGCCGGCTGCGCCACTCAGGCCGTTCCCCTGCGCGGCGAGTTCGCCGCGATCACCCCGCATCAGGCGATCGAACAGGACAGCACCGGCAACGTGGTGCGCTGGGGCGGCCGGATCGTCCGCACCGAACCTCTGGCCGACCGCACCTGCTTCGAAGTCCTCTCCACCCGTCTCGACGCGTCCGGGCGTCCCTACTGGGCCGGCGACGACACCCGCGGCCGCTTCATCGCCTGCCGCGCCGGTTTCTACGATCCCGCGCTGTTCACCGACAAGCGCGAACTCACCATCACCGGCCGCATCGGCGGCTACGAGAACCGCAAGGTCGGCGAATACGACTATCGCTTTCCGCGCGTGGACGCCGACGTGGTCTATCTGTGGCCTGTGCGCGAGCGCGTGCAAGTGATCGCGCGTCCGTCGCCGTGGCCATGGTGGGGCTGGTGGTGAGTCCAGCCATCAGGACAGCGATTTGAAGACGCGAACGGCGGCCCAGGGCCGCCGTTCTGCCGTCCGCAGCCGCGCGATGAACCGCTATTTCGCGCCGCCGGGCGTTTGTTTGTCGCGGTAGCGGAACGTCAGCCACAGCCCGACCGCGATCGAATACGACAGGTTCGGAATGAACGCCTTGTCCAGCGTGGTGATCTTCGACGCCAGCGCGACGTAATTGGTGTAGGCCGCCTGCGACAGGGTGAAGGCCGCGATCAGCAGCACCATGCGGATCGGCACCGGCATGCCGAGCTTGAGCGCGATGATGGTGCCCTCGGAAATCAGGATGCCGACCAGGAACGGAAAAATCGCGCCGATCAGGATGATGCCCAGCGGGCTTTCCTGGGCGTGCGTGACCAGCATCAGGTCGGCGAAGGTCACGCCCAGCGCACGGGTGATGAGGAAGGCGAGGAACCCGGTGCAGAACGACATGATCCGCACGTACTGCTCGGCGCCCTCCGAATTCATGATCACCTTGATCGAAATCCAGATCTGGCTGGCGATCACCAGCAGGATGAGCACCTGCTCGATGACGGTGAAGGGATCCCACTTCATGCTCGACTCGCCACGCGCTGTCCTCGGTTCGCATCCCCCGGGCAGGAACATACCACAGCGCCCGTGCCGGTTCGGTGGCCGGCGGCCGCTTCGCAGGTCGATGGGGAACGCACCCGGTCGCTCATTTCACCACGCGCAGATGCGAGGGCCGCTTCCTGGGCTTCGGCGGCTCCGGCGTCTTCGGCGGCCGCGGGCGGCGCCAGCGGCGGATCAACAGCCAGCCGAACAGCATGCCGCCGAGGTGCGCGAAGTGCGCCTCGCCGGTCTCCAGACCGCTGAAAGCCAGCAGCAGCTGCGCCACCGCGAAGATGATCACCAGGGTCCGCGCCTTCATCATTACCGGCAGGAACATCAGGCCGACACGGCGATCCGGAAATTCCATCGCATAGCCCGCGAGCAGGCCGAACACGCCACCCGAAGCGCCCAGCGACGTGTAGAGCCAACCGTTCTGCGACAGCATCAGCGTGGCCACGCCGACCTGGCACAGACCAGCACCGATCGCGCAGACGGCGTAGAACACGAGGAAGCGACGACTGCCCCAGTAGGATTCGAGCTCGGCGCCGAACATCAGCAGGCAGATCAGGTTCATCGCGATGTGCAGCGGATCACCATGCATGAAGGCATAGGTCACCAGCTGCCACGGCATGAACGATGCCGTGGGCGAGAACGGATCGGTATCCAGCGCGATCGGCCAGAGCTTGAACGGCATCAGAAAGTGTTCCGGCACCAGGAGCTGCAGCACGTAGACGAGTACGTTCGCCAGCAGCAGAACCTTGGTGACGGGGGGCAATCGGGAGAGCATCCGTGATCCTCGGTGGCATGATTCCCGGGGGGAAGAATCGCGTCGGGGACGCAGCGGCTATGATACCGGCATGCGCGCACCGCCCGTCCTGTCCACCGACGATTTTTCGCGCGATTCCGCTGCGCGGTCCGAAACCTTCGCGAATACCTTCCCCGATGCGTTCGCCGACACGCTCGCGGACGCGCTGCATGAACGGCGCGCCTGCTGGATCGCGGGCTGGCCCGATCCGGCCCTGCGCACGGCCCTGCGCGATGATCTGCGGCGGTTGCAGGCCGCGGATGCGCTGACGCGGGCGGCCGTGGGCCGCAGCGCCGGACGCGCGCTGCGCGACGACATCCGCACCGATGCGACCCTGTGGCTGGACGACACGCGCTGCGGTCCGCCGGCGCAGGTCTTCCTCGCATCGATGGAAGCGCTGCGCATCGCGCTCAATCGCCGCCTGTTCCTCGGCCTGGACGAATCCGAAGCGCACTACGCGGCTTATCCGCCCGGCGGCGGCTACGCGCGGCATCGCGACCGCTTCCGCGACAGCGACGCCCGCGTGGTGTCGTGGGTCAGCTATCTCAACGACGACGATTGGCGTGCGGACGACGGCGGCTCGCTGCGGCTGCATCTGCACGACGGCGCGGTGGATCTGGTGCCGGCCGGCGGCAGCGTCTGCTTCATGAGCGAACTCGAACACGAAGTGCTGCCGTCGACCCGCGAACGGCTGAGCATCGCGTGCTGGATGCGGCGACGCAGCGGCGATCCGCGCTGAAGAGAACAGGTTATCGACGATGCGTTCGCGAGGATGCTCTCCGAATCCGCATCGCTTCACTCACGGCCCGCCCCACACCTCCTCGTCCACGGATGTCGCGCCGCGTTTCGGGCGCGCCCGGCCGCGTTCGTCGATCTTCACGCCTTCGCGGCGCAGCCGTTTCAGCTGTTCCTCGCGCTCGGAAGAACCGGGCGGGAAGGCGCTCTGCCCATCGGAACGCAATACGCGATGCCACGGCAGCGCGGGATCGTCGTTGTGCGACAACAGCCGCGCGACCATGCGGGCCCGCCCGGGCAGACCCGCGCGCTGCGCGACGACGCCGTACGCGGCGGTTTCGCCGCGCGGAATCGCGCGGATCGCGGCGAGGATGCGATCGGCGGCAGACAGGTCGGCCATGGACCGGTAGCATAATGCAACGCAATCCCCCGAGCCCGGCACCATGCAGAATTTCGAACAGATCCGCAGCCACCTCGCTTCCGGCGACTTCCGGATCACGATGCAGGAGCCCTACGTCCTCTGCGTCGAACTCTCCCTCGACCAGGGGCGTCGCCATCAGGCGATCTTCCTCTCCGAACTCGAAGACGACGATGGCCGCACCTACCTGCGCGTCAGCACGGTGATCGCACCGACCACCGGCATCGACTGCCGCCGCGCGCTCGCGTTCAACTGGGAAAGCCGCGTCGGCTATCTCGCGATCGGCGAACTCGACCGCGTGCCCTATCTGCAGTTGTGCGAGAACCGCCCCTACGACAATCTCAACGCGTCGGAAGTGGACCGCCTGATCCTGGAGATCGGCGGCATGGGCGACCAACTGGAACGCGCGCTCTCCGCCGGCGGCGATCTGCTGTAACGCCGCACGCTATTGCGGTAGCGCGGCCGGTAGAGCGGGCTGAAGCCCGCTGCGTCTCTCGATGACGAAGAAGCAGCGGGCTGAAGCCCGCTCTACCGAACCCTTCACCGTCGAACACGAAAAAGCCCCGGCATGCCGGGGCTTTTTCTTTGCGGGATCGCTGTTCGCATCAGGTCCAACCGACCGCTTCCATCATCCGGAACAGCAGGTAGGCGATGCCGCCGGCGGCCGGTATGGTCAGGATCCAGGCCCACAGGATGCGCTCGATCACGGTGATCTTCAGCGCGCGCGGATTCTTGCCGAAGCCCACGCCCATGATCGCGGTGGAAATGCTGTGCGTGGTCGAAACCGGCATGCCGAAATGCGCGGCCGTGACCAGAATCGTGGCCGACGCGGTTTCCGCGGCGAAACCGTCGATCGGCTGCAGCTTCACCATCTTGTGGCCGAGGGTCTTGATGATCTTCCAGCCGCCCGCAGCGGTACCTGCGGCCATCACGATCGCGCAGGTGAACACGATCCAGCTGTCGATGTGCTGCTCATCGCCGCCCGGGTGCAGGAACGCCGCCCAGGCCGGCAGGTTGTCGAGCGTGCCCGCCGCCTCCGCGCCGAAGATCGTGAGCGCGATGATGCCCATGGTCTTCTGCGCATCGTTGCTGCCGTGGGCGAAGCCCATGTAGGCCGCCGAGACGAGCTGCGCCTTGCCGAAGATCGCGTTGACCCAGCGCGGGCGCGCCATCCGCCCGAGCTTGCCGCCGATCCGGCCCAATGCCCAGATCAACGCGTACAACATCGCCAGGATCAACACGCCGAGGGTGAAGCCCGCGATCGGCGAGCTGATCATCGGCACCACCACTTTCCAGAGCAGGCCCTTGTTGGTGGTCCAGCCGCCGTCTCCGATCTTCGACCAGATCAGCGCGGCCCAATCGTTGTGGGCCGCGGAGAGCGCGGCACCGCACAGGCCGCCGATCAGCGCGTGCGAGGACGAGGACGGCAGCCCCCAGTACCAGGTGATCAGATTCCAGGTGATGCCGCCGGCCAGCGCGCACAGGATCACCTGCGAAGTGACCATCACCACTTCGGTGTCGATCAGGCCCGAGGCGATGGTCTTCGCGACCGCGGTGCCCCAGAACGCGCCGATCAGATTCATGCCTGCGGCCAGCATCACCGCCTTGCCGGGACTGAGGACCTTGGTGGCGACCACCGTCGCGATGGAATTGGCGGTGTCGTGGAAACCGTTGATGAACTCGAAGACGAGCGCGGTCAGGATCACGACCAGGACGAAAGTGAGCATGTCGACCCCGTCAGCTGTTCTTCAGCACGATCTGGTAGGCGACGACCCCGGCTTCGCGGCAACGGTCGATCGCTTTTTCCAGGATCTCGAAGAACTCCTTGAGCAGGAACATCTGCTGGCCGTCGAGCTTGCCGGAGTAGATGTCGCGATACAGCTCCAGCATCAAGCGGTCGGCTTCGTTCTCGAGCGCGCGCAGCTTGTCGTTGAGCGCGGTCATGCGATCGATGTTGAGGTGGCGCAGCTCGCTGACCATTTCCACCACCACGCCGGACGCCTGCTCCAGCATCGCCGCGCGCGGCGCGAAATCGATGCCTTCGAGGTGCTGGATGGCCAGCGAGTAGCGGTCGGCGAACTTCTCGATCTGCTTGGGGATCTTGTACAGCGCCGAACCCAGGGCTTCGATGTCCTCGCGCTCGATCGGAGTGATGAAACTGTCGACCAGCGCCCTGCCGATCTTGTCCGACGCCGCGCGCTCGCGGGTGCGCGCCAGCTTGAAGGCATCGAGGGCCGGCTGGCGGTCGGGCGCCTTCATCATCGCGTGAAGGGCCTGCGCGCTGGCGTGCGCCGCCGCAGCGGCTTCGTCGAGCAGGCTGTAGAACTGCTGGCCGGAACCGAAGATGGTTTGCAGGGAAAACATGGGCGAACGCCTCGATGACAAAGATGTGAACAGCGTAAGTCCGAATTGTGACCACGGCATGACAAACCGTCCGCACCCGTCATTCCGTTGACATGCGGATGTCATACGACCCGCCCGGCGGAACCTGAACGGAATTGCGCCCAGACGGCGGAGAGCGGTCATGGCCGCCTGTTATCATCCGGGCTCCCCCCCATCTCCGCCCCCGTGACCCTCCCCCCGATGTCCCGATCGATACCGGCGCCTCCCGCTTGCCGCTGCCGCTGCAGCCAGGGAATCCGCCGCCGTGCTTGAGTTGTCGGTCGTCTTCGCCCTGATCCTGCTGAACGGGTTCTTCGCCATGTCGGAAATGGCGCTGATGACCTCGCGCAAGCTCCGGCTCAAGCAGATGGGCGAGCACAGCCGGGGCGCGCGCAAGGCGCTGGCGCTGGCGGAGCACCCGGACAACCTGCTGTCGACGGTCCAGATCGGCATCACCCTGATCGGGGTGCTCAACGGCGTTTTCGGCGGCGAAGCCATCGGCCTGGCGATCGCCGCCTGGTTCGGGCACCTGCTCCCGGCCCTGCACGAGTACGCCCGCGCGGTCGGCATCGGCACCGCGGTCACGCTGATCACCGCCGGGTCGGTGATCTTCGGCGAACTGGTCCCCAAGCGCCTGGCGCTCACCAACGCCGAAAACATCGCCAGCCGGGTCGCGATTCCGCTGGACCTGCTGTCCCGCGCCGCCAAGCCGATGGTGGCGACGCTGGGCGCGATCAACCGCGGGGTGCTGCGGCTGCTCGGCATCCGCGACGACGCCCGCAACGCGATCACCGAAGAGGAGATCCAGCTGCTGGTGAGCGAAAGCCACGAGCAGGGTCTGATCGACGACGACGAACGCAACATGATGCAGCGGGTGATGCGTCTGGGCGACCGCACGGTCGAGAGCATCATGACCCCGCGCACGCGCATCGTCTGGCTGGACGCCAACGCCTCGTTCCAGGACAACCTGTCCGAGATGCGCGAGACGCCCTATTCGCGCTATCCGGTGTACCGCGGCAGCGATGCCGACGTGCTCGGCCTGCTGGAAGTGAAATCGCTGCTCGACCGACTGGAAGAACGCGCGCCCGACCTGTTCAAAACCCTGCGCCCGGCCCTGTTCGTGTCCGAATCCACCCATGCCCTTAAACTGCTCGAGATCTTCCGCGAAGAGCAGCAGTCGCTGGCGCTGGTGGTGGACGAGTACGGCGAAATCACCGGCATGGTCACCGTGAACGACCTCATGGGCGCGGTGGTCGGTCGGCTGCAGTCCGGCGAGACGCCGGACGCCGAAGCGCTGGTGCTGGAGCGCGCCGACGGCTCGCTGCTGGTCGATGGTTCGCTGCCGGTGGACGAACTGCGCGAGATCATCGGCCAGCGTCTGCCGAATCTCGAAGACCACGACTACCACACCGCCGCCGGCATGGTGATCGCGTACTACGGCCGGATTCCCAACACTGGCGAAGTCTTCGACTGGGCGGGTTGGCGGATCGAAGTGGTCGATCTGGACGGACCTCGGATCGACAAGCTGCTGATGAGCAGGGTGGAACGCACGGATGCGGACGATGACGCCTGAGCCCGGCCGCACGCCGCAAGATCCGGACGAAGCGATCGAAGAACCGATCGACGACACGATCGACGACACGACCTCGCAGGAACGATCCGAACCGCAGGGCATGCGCGCGGTGATCGACGCGCTGTGCGACGGCGATCCGAACGAACGTCTGCAACTGCGCGAGCTGGTGGGCGATCTCGGACGCAGCACGTTCGGCGTGCTGCTGTTCATCGCGATCCTGCCGGCGCTGATCCCGATTCCCGGCGTGGCCGGTGCGCTCAGCGGGCCGCTGGTGGTGCTGGTCGGTCTGCATCTGCTGATCCTCCTGCGCAGGCCGTGGCTGCCCGATTTCGTCGCACGTCGCGGGCCGCAGCGCAGTACGCTGATCCGCTTCGACCGCAACGCCGACCGTTGGCTGCGCTGGCTGGAAAAACTGATCCGCCCGCGCCTGACCGCGATCACCGATCATCCGGCCGCCACCGTATTCACCGGGCTGCAGCTGGTGCTGCTTGGGGTGCTGCTGGCGCTGCCGATCCCGTTCACCAACTATCTGTTCGCGGGGCTGCTGTTGATCTATGCGCTGGCGCTGCTGGAGCGCGACGGCGTGCTGATGCTGATCGCATGGGTCGCCGGCATCGTCGCGATCTACGTGTTCGGAGCGGTATCGGGGAATCTGGTGGCGATGCTGTGGGCCTGGATCGCCGGCCTCGGCTGACGCTCCGCGACGAGCTCGGCCTCAGCCGACCAGCGAAGTGAAATCGCGCATGGTCATCGGGTGGCCCAGCCAATAGCCCTGGGCGAGATCGCAGCCGCGCGTGCGCAGCAGATCGCATTGCCCTTCCTTCTCCACGCCCTCCGCCACCACGGTCATGCCCAGCGAATGCGCCATCGCGATGATCGCCGTGGTGAGCGCCAGATCGTCCGGATCGCGCAGCACGTCGGCGATGAAGCTGCGGTCGATCTTCACGCCGTCCACCGGCACGCGGCGCAGGTGGCTCAAGCCGGAGAACCCGGTGCCGAAATCGTCCAGCCAGATCTTGATGCCGATGTCGCGCAGGCTCGACAGGATCTGGCGCGCCTGATCCTCGTCGCCCAGCACCGCGGTCTCGGTCAACTCGATGTGCATCCGCTGCGGCGGCAGCCCGCTGTCGGCCAGCGCCGCCAGTACCTGTTCGCGGAAATCGCCGCTGCGCAATTGCCGCGCCGAGACATTGACCGACACGAACAGATCCCCGGTGCCGTCGCGATGCCAGCGCATCGCGTCCTTGCAGGCGGCGCGGATCACCGCCGGGCCGATGACTTCGATCAGGCCGCTCTGCTCGGCGACATCGATAAACACCGACGGCGCCACCTGGCCGTGCACCGGATGCTGCCAGCGCAGCAGCGCCTCTGCGCCCTGCAGGCTCTTGTCGGAGACGCGATAGATCGGCTGGTAGGCCAGCGTGAGTTCGCCGCGCTCCCAGGCCCCGCGCAGATCCTGCTCGATGCGCACGCGGCGGGTTACTGCCTGATCCATCGCGCGACTGTAGAAGCGATAGCAGTTCTTGCCAGCGACCTTCGCCTGATACATCGCGATGTCGCCGTTCTTCATCAGCATGGTCGCACCGGACGCATCTTCCGGAAACAGGGTCACGCCGATCGACGTGCCGAGGAACACCTGGCGGTCCTGGACCACGATCGGCCGGCTCAGTTCGGCGACCAGGGTTTCGGCCAGATGCGAGGCGCTGGCGCGCACGTCGACATGTTCGCCCTCGGCGTACAGCAGGATCACGAATTCGTCGCCGCCGAAACGCGCCAGTTCGCTGACGTCGCCGCCGGCGCGCTCCACCGCTTCGCGGATGCGGTTCGCGAACTGGATCAACACCTCGTCGCCGACGTCGTGGCCCAGAGTGTCGTTGACCCGCTTGAAGTCGTCGATATCGGCGAACAGCAGGGCGAGCTGGCGGCCCACGCCGCGCAACTGCATCAGGCGATGGTCGAGCGTTTCGCGGAACGCGAGGCGGTTCGCCAGGCCGGTCAGCGAATCGGTGTACGCCATCCGACGCATGTCGCGGTCGTGTCGTTCGATGCTGTCGGCCATGCGCGCGAAGGCGCGGACGAGCGTGCCGACCTCGTCCCTGCGGCCGTTCACCGGCAGCTCGGTCGAGAAATTGCCGGCCTCGATCTCGCGCGCGGCCTGCGACAACTGGCGGATCGGGCGGACCAGTGCGCGCTGCAGCAGCATCGCCACCAGCACCGCCAGCGACACCAACATCAGCAGCAGCAGGCCGATCCACGCGAGGTGGCGGTTGCCCAGTTCGCGCAGGCGTTCGGCGATTTCGCGATTGACGTGCGCTTCTTCGGCCCGGATCTTGCCCAGCGAATAGCCGACGCGAACGCCGCCGAGGCGCTGGTCGCCGATGAGGATCGGGGTCGAGACGTCGATCACCTCGTCGGTGTTCAGGACGCGCAGCCCTTCGGCGGAGACGATGCGCTTCGCCAGCGGATCGGCCATGCGCTGGCCGAAGGTCGGAATATCGCCGGAACCGTCGTGCAGGATGCTGCCCTTCGCATCGTAGACCAGCACGTAACTCACGTCGGGCTGGCGCAGGATGCTGCGGGTGGTGGCACCGATGGCGTCGAGGTCGAAGTAATAGACCGGATTGACCAGCAGATCCGCGGCCTGCGACACCTGCGATTCGCCGCGCTGGCGCAGACGATCGTAGACCAGCACCCGGGTGGCCTCCTGGCTCAGTTGCAGCACTTCGGCCTGGGTCGTGGTCTGGCGCTGCCAGATCAGGGCGACGACACCGAGCATGACCACCAGGGTCAGCCCGATCAGCGCCATGAACTTGGCCTGCAGGCCCTCGAAGAGCTTCATTCGACGTCCGCCCTCACCTCGGCCACGCCGCCGCGCAGTCGTTCGAGCACCTGGCGGGTGTCGGCATCGATCGGCAGGAACCGCGTGGTCTGGAAGAAATGCCTGAGCGCCTCGGCCGCCTGCGGATCGCCCGCGGCCTCGATCAGCACTTCGCGCAGGCGAGCCTGGACTTTCGAGTCCAGATCGCCGCGCACCATCTCCAGCGCGCGCGGCACCGGCTCGGTGGTGTGGATGATTTCGAGATCCTTGCGATAGGACACCGGCAACCGCGCGGGATTGTTCCAGTCGAGGTCGCTCATCGTGCCGGCGTCGACCAGCCGCTTGTGGACCCAGGCGCCGATGTTCAGCTCGGACCGGGCGAACACGTAGCCCACCGTTCCGCCCGACGGCTTGTCCATCGGCGACAGCAGCAGGCTGAGCGACATCCGCCGACGCAACAGTTCGATCGCGGGCAGGAAGTAGGCGCTGGTCGATGCGTTGTTCTGGAAGGCGACACTGCGCCCGTGCAGGTCTTCCAGCCCCCGCAGATCGCTGTCGCGACGCACGAAGAACACCGTGCGGTAGCGGCTGACGCCGTCGCGCTCGGTCACCAGCAGAGGCTGGGCGCCGCCGCGCTGCTGCAGCAACATGGCGGTGCCGGCGGTCTCGGTGACCCAATCGACCTGACCGCGGCGGAGGTAACTGGCCATCTGCTGGGCGTCGCGGGCCATCAGCACGCGACCTTCGCGGATGCCCACGCCGGCCATCCGCGGGACCACGTAATCGAGCAGCGGCTTGAGCTGTTCGTAGTGGATCTTGGGGTCGTCGCTGATGCGCCCGAGGACAAGAATGTGACGCTGATCGTCAGCGGCTGCCGCAGCCGGTACCGGCCCGACCAGAGCGGCCGGCGCGAGCAGTGCGGCCATGAGCGCGACCAGGGGCGCGAACGGACGGAACACGATCATCGCTCCGGGCGCGGCAGGCGCGCCGCGAACGACGGGCACGCGTGGGCGCGGCGGCCCGCGGAAAGCCCGCGGCGATCAGGGCCTGGACGGCGGCGCGATCCGGCCGTCGGCGATGTCGGCCATGCGCTTGGCGTCGGCGAGCATTCCCCGCAAAAGCCGGACATCGCGCGCATCGAGATCGGCGCGCAGGAACAGCCGCCGGAACTTGCGCATCGCAGCCGCCGGTGTCCGGCCCTTGTGGAAATCGATCGCATCCAGGGTGTCCGCCAATTGCGAGAAGAAACCTTCGAGTTCGGTGTGCGTCGCCGGAGGTTCGCTGCGAACCTCGCGCTGGCGGACGCCCCCGGGGGGCGCTTCCGCGGACATCGCCGAATCCTTGGAGAATGCGACACGCAATTCGTATGCCAAGACCTGGACCGCCGCGGCCAGATTCAATGAGCTGTATTCGGGGTTGGCGGGAATGTGCACGGCCGCATGGCACAGCTGCAGTTCCTCGTTCTCCAGCCCGGTGCGCTCGCGGCCGAACACCAGCGCCACTTCGCCGCCGGCCTCGGCCGCGTCGATGCCGCGCATCGCGGCCGCGCGCGGATGCAGCTCTTCCAGCGCGATGCGGCGGCTGCGCGCGGTGCAACCCAGCACCAGCCGGCAGTCGGCCACCGCCTCGGCCAGCGTATCGACCCGGACGGCGGCCTCGAGCACATCGACCGCGCCCGCCGCCAGCGCGACGGCCTCCGGATGCGGGAAGCGCTCCGGCGCCACCAGCACCAGCCGCGACAGGCCCATGGTCTTCATGGCGCGGGCGGCCGAACCGATGTTGCCGGGATGCTGGGTGCCGACCAGCACGATGCGCAGGCGATCGACAGTGGCGGATGCGGAGAGAGGCGTGGAGGCGGAAGACATGGCGCCAATGTTAAACTCCCGCGTCGGCCTTGCGCCGGATCGTTCTTTTCCCCTGCCCTTTTTTGCCGCGCCCGCAAGGTCGCGTCCGGAGTCGTTCGCGATGCAACAGCCCGCTGTCAATGTCATGGTCAAGGCGGCTCGCGCCGGCGGCAACATTCTCCTGAGGCACATGGCCCGGCTGGATGCGATCGACGTGATCGAGAAGGACCGGATGGACTTCGCCAGCGAAGTCGACCGCCTGGCCGAAGTGGAGATCGTCAAGGAACTGCGCCGCGCGCAGCCCGATTACACGATCCTCGGCGAGGAAGGCGGCCAGCAGAAGGGCAATCGCGGCCCCAGCCGCTACACCTGGGTGATCGACCCGCTGGACGGCACCAGCAACTACCTCCGCGGCCTGCCGCACTGGTGCGTGTCGATCGCGCTGTGCGAAGGCCCCGAGCCGCTGCATGCGGTGATCTTCGACCCCCTGCGCAACGAGCTGTTCACCGCCAGCCGCGGCGGTGGCGCCCAGCTCAACGGCCGCCGCGTGCGGGTCTCGGAACGTCGGGAACTGCAGGGCGCCGTGCTCGCCACCGGCTTCGCGCCGCGCGAGCGCAAGCGCGCCGACGCGCAGCTGGACTGCATCAAATCGCTGCTGGTGCACGCCGAAGACATCCGCCGCGGCGGCTCGGCCGCGCTGGATCTGGCTTACGTCGCCGCGGGCCGCGTCGATGGGTATTTCGAGGCCGGCGTGATGGCCTGGGACATCGCCGCGGGCGTGCTGATGGTGCGCGAAGCAGGTGGCCGGGTCTGCGATTACCGCGGTGCCGCGCTGGGTCCGATGCACATCGCCACCGGCGGACGGCAGGTCGTCGCCGCCAACGTCCGCATGATCGATCCGCTGCAGCAGACCATCGTCAACACCGGCTACGCCAAGGCCTTCGACTGAGTCGGTCCGGGCGCAGTCCCCGATACGCGACGCATCCCTGTAGAGCGGCCCGACCAGCCATTCGGCGGTTGAAAACCAGGCCGCCGATCCGGGCTTGGAACGCGGCAGCGGCCTGAAGCCCGCTCTGCCGGAACAAAAGAAAAAGCCGCGCATCCGCGCGGCTTTTTCGTGGATACGCCCCGAACCTCAGGGGCGACGGGCCAGTTCGGCTTCGTCGCGCGCCTTCGGCAGAAGATCCTGCTTGGTCGCACCGAGCCACAGCAGCAGCGGGCAGGCGACGAAAATCGTGGACAGCGTACCGATCAAAATGCCGATGATCTGCGACTCGGCCATGCCCTTGAGCGAACCGCCGCCGTAGAGATACAGCGCCAACACGGTGAGGAACGCGACGAACGAGGTGATCACCGTGCGCGACAGGGTCTGGTTGATCGAGCGGTTCAGGACTTCCATCGGCGTGGCGCGCATGCCGCGGAAATTCTCGCGGACGCGGTCGAAGACCACGATGGTGTCGTTGATCGAATACCCCATCACCGAAAGGATGCCGGCCAGGACCGTGAGATCGAACTCATGCCCGCTGAGCGCGAACCAGCCGGCCACCACCACGATGTCGTGCAGGGTCGTGATGATCGCCGCCACCGCGAATTTCCATTCGAAGCGGAACGAAATGTAGATCAGGAACCCCAGCACCACGAACAACAGGGCATACAGGCCGTTCTCGGCCAATTCGCGACCGACCTGCGGGCTGATGTCCGCGCTCTTGAGCTTGCGCGCGGGGTTGCCGGGTTCCGAGGCGGCCTTGCGGACCTCTTCGGCGATGCTGGCGGTCGCGTCCTCGGACTTGCCGGATCCGCTCTTCGCGGCGGAATCGGCCTGCAGGCGGACCAGCAATTCGTTGCCGCTGCCGAAGGTCTGGACCTGCGCGCTGTCGTAACCGGCGGCTTCGAGTCGCTCGCGCACGCCATCGACATCGACCGGTTTGTCGTAGGCCAGTTCGATACCGACGCCACCGGTGAAGTCGAGGGCGAAATTGAACCCCTTGGCGAACATCCCGCCGATCGCGACGAACATGATGAGCGCGGCCACGGTCAGCGAAATCATGCGCAGGCGCATGAAATCGATGGCGCTGTCGTAAGGGAACACGTTGAAAGGTTTCATGGATGGGGCTCCCTCAGATCGCGATGGACTGCAGCTTGCGGCGCTTGCCGTAGATCAGCGTGGCGATGCCGCGCGACACCGACACGGCCGTGTAGGCCGACGTCGCGATACCGAGCATGGTGGTGACGCCGAAGCCCTTCAGCGGGCCGGTGCCGAAGACGAACATGGCCAGACCGGCGAGGAAGGCGGTGATGTTGGCGTCGAGAATCGTTCCGGAGGCGCGGTCGTAACCGGCGGCGATCGCCGCCTGCGGCGGCAATCCCGCGCGCAGCTCCTCGCGTATGCGTTCGTTGATCAGCACGTTGGCGTCCACCGACATGCCCACCGTCAACGCGATGCCGGCGAGGCCGGGCAGACTCATGGTGGCGCCGAACAGCGACATCAGCGCGAACACCATCAGCAGATTGAGCAGCAACGCCAGGCAGGTGACGATGCCGAACATGCGGTAGTAGATCAGGAAGAACGCCAGCGCGAACAGGAACGAGAAGGTCACGGCCGTCAGACCGCGCTCCACGTTTTCCTTGCCGAGGCTCGGGCCGACCGTGCGTTCTTCGACGAAATCCATCGGCGCGGCGAGCGCACCGGCCTTCAGCAGCTTGGACAGGTCGTCGGCTTCCTTGCGCTCCAGGCCGGTGGTCTGGAACTGCTTGCCGAACACGCCCTGGACGGTCGCGACGCTGATCACTTCCTCGCGCAGGATCGAGCTGCGTACTTCCTTGCCGTCGACGATGCGCACCTGCGGGATGCGTTCGATGAAGACCACCGCCATCGGCTTGCCGACGTTGTCGGTGGTGAACTGCAGCATGCGCTGGCCGCCGGCGGTGTTCAGCGTGACCGACACCGCGGGCAGGCCGTTGCTGTCGACGGTGCTGCGGGCATCCACCATGTCCGCGCCGGAGACGATGACGCGCTTGTTCAACAGCACCGGAATGGGCTTGCCGTCGGGGCCGAGATTGCGGCTTTCGTACAGGCGCGCGCCGGGCGGCACATTGCCGGTTTCGCGGGCGTCGACGGCGTTGCCTTCGTACACGCCGCGGTATTCGAGGGTCGCGGTGGCGCCGAGGATGCGCTTGGCCGCGGCCGTGTCCTGCACGCCGGGCAACTGCACCAGCACGCGGTCCGCGCCCTGGCGCTGGATCACCGGCTCGGCCACGCCCAGCGCGTTGATGCGGTTGCGCAGCGTGCCGAGGTTCTGCTCGATCGCGTTGAGCGTCATCTGCCGGACCATCTCCTCGGAGACGCCGATGTCGATGGTGTTGCCCAACGCTTCGAACGAGAAGGCGCTGGCCGCGGTCATCGCGCCGGTATCCGCGGCGGCGGCGGCGAGGCTCTTCTGGATCAGGGTCTGGGCTTCGTCGGTATCGGTGGCCTTGGCCAGGACGACGCGCAGACTCCGCTCGCCCTCGCGCTCGACCGACTCGTAGGCGATGCCTTCTTCGCGCAGCGTGCCGCGGATGTCCGAGAGATAGGCTTCGAAACGCTTGTCGATGGCGGCCTTCTTGTCCACTTCCATCAGGAAGTGCACGCCGCCCTGCAGATCGAGGCCGAGGGACATCGGCTTGGCGCCGACCGAACCGAACCACTCGGGCACGGTCGACGCGCGGTTCATCGCCACCGTGTAGCGATTGCCGAGCGCGTCGCGCAGGGCATCCGCGGCCTTGTTCTGGGTCTCGTCGTCCGGGGTGCGGACCAGGAGGTTCTCGCCCTGGATCTCGATCGACTTCGACTTCAGGCCGGCCTTGGTCAGCGTCTGCCCGATCTGCTGCTTCAGCGCATCGTCGATCTTCGCGCCGCGGTTGGCGGAGATCTGTATCGAGGGATCCTGCGGAAAGACGTTCGGCAGCGCATAGAACGCGCTGATCAGCACGACGATCAGGATGGTGACGTATTTCCAGCGGGAATATTCGAGCATGACGAGCACCGCGTCCGGTCCTGGGACCGGCCGCATCGGGGTGGGCGGGGAATCAAACCAATGGAAGCCAGATCATCTGAAGCGGATCATCGAAGCGCGACCGTCGAGCCGGATCGTCACAGGGATTTCAACGTGCCCTTGGGCAGCACGTGGCCGATGGCGCCGCGCTGCACGCGCAACTGCACGTTGTCGGAGACTTCCAGGGTCACGAAGTTGTCGCCGATGTCGCGGACCACGCCGGCGATGCCGCCGCTGGTGATCACCTCGTCGCCCTTGGACAACTTCTCGAGCATGGCGCGGTGTTCCTTGGCGCGCTTCATCTGCGGGCGGATCATGATGAAGTACATGACCGCGAACAGCACGACCATCATGATCGGAAACTGCCACGGATTGGGCGCGGCGGCCGGAGCGGCCTGGGCGTAGGCGGGTGAGATCAGCAGATCGAGCAGGTTCATCGCGGGTCCGTATCGCAAAAATAGCGGGGGATTATGCCATGCGGGCCGGCCGGCTGGCTTTCAACCCGGCTCCGACCCCGCCGGGGCGAGGCCCGGGCCCCTGTGCTGACCGCCCTGCCCGACAAAAGTTCAGGCGGATGAAGCGCTTACGCCCGACTGCGCGGCGTGGAAGGCGGCCCGGAAGTCGGCGAACCGGCCGGCCTGGATCGCCGCACGGATGTCCGCCATGAGCCGTTGGTAGTACCAGAGATTGTGCAGGGTGCCCAGCATCGGTGCGAGCATTTCGTTGCAGCGGTCCAGGTGCCGCAGGTAGGACCGCGTGAACCCGTTGCTGCAGGCGTAGCAGCCGCAGCCTTCTTCGATCGGGCGCAGATCGCGTTCGTATTTGCTGTTGCGGATGCGCACGGTGCCGAAATGCGTGAAGTAATGCCCGTTGCGCGCGTTGCGGGTCGGCATCACGCAATCGAACATGTCGATGCCGCGGGCCACCGCTTCGACGATGTCCTCCGGCCGGCCCACGCCCATCAGGTAGCGCGGCCGCTCGGCCGGCAGTTGCGGGCAGGTGTGCTCCAGCATCAGGTTGCGCTCGTGCTCGGGCTCGCCCACGGCCAGGCCGCCGACCGCGTAGCCGTCGAAACCGATCTGTTTCAGACCCTCGGCCGAACGCGTGCGCAGGGCGTGATGCACCCCGCCCTGGACGATCCCGAACAGCGCCGCATCGTTGCCCTCGTGCGCCTTCTTCGAGCGCTCGGCCCAGCGCAGCGACAGTTCCATCGATTTGCGCGCGACCTCCTCGGTCGCCGGATACGGCGTGCACTCGTCGAAGATCATCACGATGTCCGAATCCAGCACTTTCTGGATATGCATGCTTTCCTCGGGGCCGAGGAAGACCTTGCTGCCGTCGGTGGGCGCGGCGAAGGTGACGCCGGCCTCGGTGATCTTGCGCTTGTGCGCCAGCGAGAACACCTGGAAACCGCCGGAATCGGTGAGGATCGGGCCGTTCCAGCGCGCGAACCCGTGCAGGCCGCCGTGATCGGCGATCACGTCCAGGCCCGGGCGCAGAAAGAGATGGAAGGTGTTGCCGAGAATGATCTCGGCGCCGAGCGCGCGGATCTGTTCCGGGAAAATGCCTTTCACCGAACCGTAGGTGCCCACCGGCATGAATGCCGGCGTTTCCACGGTGCCGCGCGGGAAAGTCAGACGGCCGCGGCGCGGAACGCCGTCGGTGGCGAGCAGTTCGAAACTCATCCGCGACATGCGGATCTCCTGTGCAGGATGCGCATCGGGCGATCAGCCCGGGCGCTTGACATGAAAGACATCGCGGGTGGTCGCATACGCGCTGCCGCCGAGGCGACCGACCACGTCGAGCCTGGCCGGATCGACGTGCCGCGCATCGCCCAACACCGCATCGTCGATGTGCGCCAGCAACACCTCGGCGAACACCAGATGGTGGCTGGGGCGCTTCGCAGGCGACGGCCGGGCGGGATACGGCTGGATCGACGCGAGCGCGCACTCGAACGCGACCGCGGCATCAGCCACCCGCACCGGCGCCACCCGTTCGGAAGGCGTCGATGCCACGCCGCAACGCTCGAACTCGCTCACGCCATGCGGGAAACCCGCGGCGGTTGCGCTCATCGCATCGGCCTGCGCCATCGACACCAGTTGGATCACCATCTCGCCCCGTTCGCGCAGATTGCGCAGCGTGTCCTTCTCGCCGCCGTCGGCGCGCGCGCCGATGCTGAGCATGAGCGTCGGCGGGTCGTCGCAGACCACCTGGAAAAAACTGAAGGGCGCGAGATTGTCGATGCCGTCGGCGGAGCGCGTGGAGACCCAGGCGATCGGCCGTGGCGTCACCGTCGCGGTCATCCAGCGATAAGCCTCGGCGGCGCCCAGCGCCGCGAAATCAAGGCGCATGCGCGGCACCGGCGGGCGATACGGACGCGGCATGCCGCGGAGAAAACGATGACGAAGTCACGGTAGGCGTGGGAATCGGCGGCGACGGGCGGCTATTGTCGCGGATTCGCGGGCGAACACGAGCCGCGGACCGGCTTCAATCCACGCGCGGAAATGCGAGCAGACCGGTCGGGCCCGGAATCAGGCGCAGACGCAGGCTCTGCCCCGGCACGACCGCGGCCGCGTCATCGAGGGACATCTCGTGGATCTCGCCTCCCGGAAACCGGATCCGCGCGGCGTAATCGGGGCCGCGGAAGGCCAACGACAGCAGTTCGGCCAGGATCGGCCCTTCGGCGTCGACGCGCAGTTGGCCCGGGCGAAGCCGCACCTCCAGGCCGGCCTCCAGGCCAAGACTGTCTCCGCGCACCCAGTCGCCGCGACCGATGAATCCGGCCACGCGGCGGTCGGCGGGGCGCGCGAACAAGGCCTCGGGCCGGTCCCACTGCAGCAGGCGGCCGCCGTCCATCAGGCCGACACGATCGGCGATGGCGAAGGCTTCGGCCTGATCGTGGGTCACCATCAACACCGTGCTGCCGCTGGCGACCAGCAACTCGCGGGTTTCGGCGGCCAGACGCGCGCGGACATCGGCATCGAGATTGGAAAAGGGTTCGTCCAGCAGCAGCACCGCCGGCGCCGGCGCCAGCGCACGGGCCAGTGCGATGCGCTGCTGCTGGCCGCCGGACAGTTCGTGCGGATAGGCGGGACCGGCATCGGGCAAACCGATCAGGGCGAGCAGTTCGGCCACCCGCGCGGCGCGCTGCGGCCGGGTTCGGTCCTGCAGGCCAAAGGCGATGTTCTGGGCCGCGGTGAGATGCGGGAACAGCGCGTAATCCTGGAACATCATTCCGACCCGGCGACGCTCGGGCGGCACCGTCGCATGCGCCGAGGACAGTTCCTCGCCGCCGATGCGGATGCGCCCGGCGCACAGCGGCTCGAAACCGGCCACGGCGCGCAGCGCGGTGGTCTTGCCGCAACCCGAGGCCCCGAGCAGACAGCCGATTTCGCCCGACGCCAGTTCCAGCGACAAGCCGTCGACCACCGTGCGTGGACCGGCCGGCATCGGATAAGCGACGGCGATGGCATCGAGCTGCAGCGCGGCGTGATTCATGACGTGGAAGACTCATCGGGAGAGACGCGCGCAGATGTTCGCGCAGTTGTTTCCGAAGCGGCCGGCACGAAACCGGCGCGCGCCAGCACCAGCACCGCGGGCAGACCGATCAGCACGATCAGCCAGGCGGCGACCGCACCTTCTTCGTAGGTGCCGCGCGCGGCCTCCGCATACAGCCAGGTCGCCAGCGTCTCGAAGCCGAGCGGCCGCAACAGCAGGGTCGCCGGCAGTTCCTTCATCGCGTCGACGCAGATGAGCATCGCCGCCGCGGCCATCGCCGGGCGCAGCAACGGCAGATGCACGCGCACGAGGCTGCGTCCGGCGCCGGCGCCGAGACTGCGCACGGCCTGATCCAGCGACAGCGGGATCCGCGACAATCCGGCATCGATGCCGCCGGACGCGATCGCCAGAAACCGCAGGCTGCAGGCCAGCACCAGCGCGGCGGTGCTGCCCATCAACAGCGCCTGCGGCGTACCGCCCAGCGCGGCGACCAGCGCCGCGGCCGCGTCATCGAACCACGCCATCGGCGTGAGCAATCCGATCGCCAGCACCGTGCCCGGCAGGGCGTAACCCAGGCTGCCCGCACGCAGCGCCAGCGCCGGTACGCGCGGGCGCCGCGCCAACTGGCCGAGGCGCAGCGACCACGCCAGCACCAGCCCGGCGACCAGCGCGACCGCGACTACCAGCAGGCCGATCTTCAGCGTGTTCCATGCGCTGTCGACGAGTTGCGGCGAGACACCCGCAGCGCGGAGCCGTTCCCAGGCATCCACCGACAGCGACAAGGCCGGTGCCACGAAACCCAGCAGCACCGGCAAGGCGCAGGCAGCGGTCGCGAGCAGCGCGCGCGCGCCGCGCAGGTGCTGGGCGCGGATCGGCCGCGGCCGGTGCACGCTGGCATACCGCTGACGGCGACGGCCATGGCGTTCCAGCGCCAGCAGCATCAGCACCACCGCCAGCATCGCCAGCGCGATCTGCGCCGCGCCCGGGAGATCGCTGCGGGTGATCCAGGTGCTGTACACCGCCACCGTCAGCGTCTTCACGCCGAGGAATTCCGAAGCGCCGATATCGTTGAGCGTCTCCAGCAGCACCAGCGCCGCACCCACCGCCACCGCCGGGCGCGCCAGCGGCAGCGCCACCTTCCGGAACAGGGCCGCGCCGCCCACGCCGAGCGTGCGCGCAGCCTCGATCAGGCCCGCGGCCTGCGTGGCGAACATCGCCCGCGCGGAGAGATACACGTATGGATACAACACCAGCGCCATCAGGGCGATGCAGCCCGGCAGCGAACGCAGATCGGGCAGGCGGAAATCCCGCGGGCTGTCGATGCCCAGCAGTTCACGCAACGCCGATTGCACCGGTCCGAGCGGATGCAGCAGATCGAGATAGGCGAAGGCGACGATGTAGGTCGGCATCGCCAGCGGCAGCAACAGGGCCCAGTCGAAAAACCGGCGTCCCGGAAACACGTAGGCGCTCACCAGCCAGGCGCAGCCGGTGCCGATGACGATGCTCAGGCTGCCCACGCCGGCCAGCAACAGGGCGGTGGTCCACGCCGCCTGCGGCAGCACATGCGCGGCCAGATGCGACCACAGCCCGGTGCTGCCCCGGGTCGCCGTCCACAGCAGCGAACCCAACGGCAGCAGCATGACCGCGGCGATCGACAGCGCAGCGGCCAGCCACAGGCACTCCGCGCGCAGACGCTTCACCGCCCGCGCAGCGGCCATCGGCCCGCAACGATCGCAGCGTGCGCGTCCGGGCCGGCCTCGATCGTCGATCGCCCGGTCATTGGTCGAAGCCGACCTTGTCCACCAGCAGGCTGGCGCGCTTGCGCTGGGCGACGACATCACCGAGCGGCAAACGGTCGACGTTCATCGCCCCGAAGCCGGCCACGATCGGATCGAGCTGCACGCCCTTCTTCACGGGGTATTCGAAATTGGCCTGTGCATACAGGCGCTGCGCGCGATCCGACACCAGGTACTCCAGCAGTTTCACCGCATTCGCGCGATTGGGCGCGTGTTTGGCGACCGCGGCGCCGCTGATGTTGACGTGGGTACCGCCGCCGCCGAACGTCGGGCGCACCACCTGGATCGCATCGGCCCAGCGACGCTGTTGGTCGCCCTCGGGCGCGGTCTTCATCTGGCCGACGTAGTAGGCATTGGCGAGACCGATGTCGCAGATGCCGGCGAGGATGTCGCGGGCCACATCGCGGTCGCCGCCGGTGGCCTTGCGCGCCAGATTCGCCTTCACACCGCGCAGCCAGGCTTCGGTTCCGGCTTCACCGCGGTGCGCGATCATCGCGGCGATCAGGCTGATGTTGTAGGGATGCTGCCCGGAACGGATGCAGATGCGGCCTTTCCACTCCGGCTTGGCCAGATCCTCGTAGCGGATACTGGTCAGCTTCAACGACTTGTCGGCGTACAGCACCCGGTCGCGCAACGACAGCGCGAACCAGTGGCCGGTCTTGCCGCGCAGGTGCGCGGGAATCGCGCTTTCGAGGGTCTTCGATCTCGTGCCCTGGGTCACGCCGCCGAGCACGAGATCGATCAGGTTGCCGCTGTCGACGGTCATCAGCAGGTCTGCCGGCGAACGCTCGCCTTCGGCTTTCACCCGTTCCAGCAGACCGTCGCGCATGAACACGGTGTTGACCTTGATCCCGGTGTCGCGGGTGAAGCTGTCCAGCAGCGGCTGGATCAGACCCGGCTCACGGGTGGTGTAGAGGTTGACCTCTTTGGACTGCGCCAGCGCCGACGGCGCAGCGGCGGCACCGGCAATACCGGCGAAAACGGACAGGACTGCGGCGAAGCGACGCGCGGCGCGGAGAGGCGGACGGAGCATGAGGGCGGGCCCGGAATGTGCAAATGAGAATTCTACTCATTACGACCGGCGATGGGTCGCCGCGCGACCGCCCGCAGGCGCTCCGACCATCGGCCCAGGACGTGGCGGGGCCGGGCGATGACGATCAATCGCTTGCCGGTTTTCGACCGTCGCGGACGCGCATCAATCGACCCGGTCCGGGTGCGACGCCGGAAACAGCAGCATCGCGTCGCCGTAGCTGAAGAAGCGATAGCGCTGTTCGACCGCGTGCCGGTAGGCCTCGAACACGCGGTCCTTGCCGGCGAATGCGGACACCAGCATCAACAGCGTGCTTTCCGGCAGATGGAAATTGGTGACCATCGCGTCGACGCTGCGGATGCGGTAACCGGGGAAGATGAAGATCCGGGTTTCGCCGGAGAACGGCTGCAGCTCGCTGCTGCCGTCGTCGAGCCGGCGCATCGCGCTTTCCAGCGCGCGCACCACCG
>CAMLLG010000001.1 GCA_946480825.1 uncultured Lysobacteraceae bacterium | reverse complement strand
CTCGATGCACATGGTCGAGGGCATCTACAAGCACAACCTGATCGCCGATTACTTCAATCGGGTGCTCGGCGAACACCTGCACGACGAATTCGTGGCGAAGGCGGCCCGCGGCGAACGCGGCCTGCGCCTGCTGGAGATCGGCGCCGGTACCGGCGGCACCACCGCGGCGTTGCTGCCGATGCTCGGCGGCTTCGGCGATCTGGTCGAGGAATACTGTTACACCGATCTGTCCAAGGCCTTCCTGTTGCACGCCGAAGAGGTCTATCGGCCGCAGTTTCCGGCGATCCGGACGGCGATCTTCGATGTGGGCAAACCGCTGGCCCTGCAGTCGATCGCAGGCAATCGCTACGATGCGGTGATCGCCACCAACGTGCTGCACGCGACCTCGAACATGCGCCAGACCGTGCGCAACGCGAAGGCACTGCTCAAGCGCGGCGGCGTGCTGCTGGTCAACGAACTCAGCGAGTGGTCCTGGTATACGCATTTCACCTTCGGCCTGCTGGAAGGCTGGTGGCTGTACGAAGACGAAAGCCTGCGCCTGCCCGGCAGTCCGTGCCTGTCGCCGAAGCAGTGGGAAAACCTGCTCAAGGTCGAGCTGTTCCACGACATCCGCTTCCCGGCGAGCGCGCATCATGGGTTGGGGCAACTGGTGCTGTCGGCGCGCAGCGACGGCGTGGTCCGCCAGCGTCGGGTATCGTCCGCGGCCCCCGCGAAGTCTCCGGCGCTCAAGGCGCCGGCGGCAGCGGCATCGCGCAACGTGGCCGCAACGGCCGCGGCCTCCGCACCGGCTGCAGCGGTCGGCGCGAATGTCGACGCGACCGACGATGCCGTACTGCGCGACGCCTGCGCGACCCTGTTCCGCGAGATGATCGCGGCCGCGCTGCGCATGGAAACGCGCGAGATCGAAACCCACCGGCCGCTGGAACAGTACGGACTGGACAGCATCCTCGTCGTGCAGTTGACGACGAATTTCCGCAAGTTGTTTCCGGGCGTGCGCAGCACGCTGTTCTTCGAAGTGCAGAGCATCGACGGACTGGTCGGCCATTTCCTCGACAACGATCGGGCGACCGTGCTGTCGGTGCTCGCCGAGCGCGACATCGTCCCCGCGGCGGCGAGCGCCGCGCCGCCGCGCGGCGCCGCTTCGAGCAGCGCCGCGTCGAATGCCGTACCGTCGGACGTCGCATCGCCTCGCCTCGCGCCCTCGACCGCGCCTGCGCGCGCGACCGGCGAACGCCGGAGCTTCGCGCCGCGCAGCGGCGCCGCGACCACAACGCCGGTGACGGCGGCGCCGACGAGCGCGACGCCCGCCGCGTCGCCCGCATCGAACCACGCGCAGAACGACGCGACGAACGAGCGTTCCGCGCGTTTCGACGTGGCCATCATCGGCGTCAGCGGGCGTTACCCGCAGTCGCCCGATCTGGAACGCTTCTGGGACAACCTGTCCGCCGGCCGCCACTGCGTGGGCGAAGTGCCCGCCGACCGTTGGCATTGGCAGGATTATTACGACCCGGAGAAGGGCAAGGCCGGCACCAGCTACACCCGCTGGGGCGGCTTCATCGACGACATCGACAAGTTCGACCCGCTGTTCTTCCGGATCGCGCCGAAAGAAGCGAAGAAGATCGACCCGCAGGAACGCCTGTTCCTGGAAACCAGCTATCACGCGATCGAGGACAGCGGCTACACGCCGGACACGCTCGCGCCGAACGGCAAGGTCGGCGTGTTCGTGGGCGTGATGAATTCGCGTTACACCGCGCAGCCGCTGTTCTATTCGATCGCGAACCGGGTGTCGTTCCTGTTCGATTTTTCGGGCCCCTCGTTCGCGGTCGACAGCGCCTGCTCGGCGTCGCTCACCGCGATCCACCTCGCGCTCGACAGTCTCTACAACGGCATGTGCGACGCCGCGATCGCGGGCGGCGTCAGCCTGATCGTCGATCCGCAGCACATGATCGAACTCAGCGCGCTCGGAATGCTGTCGGAGGGCGCGCATTGCCGTTCCTTCGGTCGCAACGCCGACGGTTTCGTCGATGCCGAAGGCGTCGGCGCGGTGATCCTGAAGCCGCTGGCGCACGCCCTGCGCGACGGCGACCACATCCATGCCGTGATCAAGGGCAGCGCCGTCAATGCCGGCGGTCGCACCCACGGTTATACCGTGCCGAACCCGGTCGCGCAGGCAGCGGTCGTCTCCGCCGCGCTGGCGCGGGCCGACATCGATTCCGCCGACGTGACCTATCTCGAGGCGCACGGCACCGGCACCGCGCTCGGCGACCCGGTCGAAGTCGCCGGGCTGGCCCGCGCCTTCCGCGCGAGTCGCCGTGACGCCGAGCGGGCGCAGGGTCAGTACTGCGCGATCGGTTCGCTCAAATCCAACATCGGTCACTGCGAATCCGCGGCCGGCATCGCCGCGCTGACCAAGGTCCTGCTGCAACTGCGGCATCGCCAGCTGGTGCCGAGCCTGCATGCGGACGAGGTCAACGAGGAAATCGATTTCTCGACGACACCGTTCCGCCTCCAGCGCGAGCTCACCGCGTGGCGGGCGCCGCTCGACGGCGCCGCGTCCGGCGAGCGGCCGCGCATCGCCGGCATTTCGTCGTTCGGCGCCGGCGGCGCCAACGCCCATCTCGTGGTCCAGGAAGCGCCGGCCGTCGCGCCTGCGCAGCCCGGCGACGGCCGCGCCTGTCTTGTGCCGCTGTCGGCGCGCACGCCCGATCAATTGCAGGAAAAGATCCGGCAGCTGCTGGCCTTCGTGCGTCGGAAAAGCGCGGACCTCGATCTGCGCGCGCTCGCCTACACCCTGCAGGTCGGACGCGAGGCGATGGACGAGCGGCTCGCGCTGGTCGTCGATTCCCTCGACGATCTGCAGCGGCAGTTGCAGGCGCTCTCGAACGGCCGATCGCCGGATCGCGCGCCGCCGCGCGACAGCGTCCGCAAGAGCCGCGATTTCCTCGCCGGTTGCCGCGCCGACCCGGAATTCGCGCGCCGCCGCGAGGACTGGATCGCGCAGCGCGATCTCGCGCGGATCGCCGAGCATTGGGTCCGCGGCATCGAGATCGACTGGGCGCGGCTGCATGCCGATGCGCGGCCGGGACGCATTCCGCTGCCGACCTATCCGTTCGCGCGCGACCGTCACTGGCTCGCGCCGCAGCGTTCTCCGGGGCAGGGCACCGCGGCGGCGACGCATCCGCTGCTGCAGCGCGATACCTCGACCCTGCGCCATCCGGCCTACGCCGTCGCGCTGAAGGGCGACGAGCGTTTCCTCGACGTGGACGCGGACGGACATGCCCGCCTGCCCGCGCTGCTCTGCATCGAAATGGCGCGCGCCGCCATCGCCGATGGCTATCCCGACGATCTCGCCGCGCGGGCACTGCGTTTCGAAGCGGTCGCGGTGGACGACGATCTCCGCATCGACGCCGGCAGCGAACTGCACGTCGCCCTGCTGCCCGACAGCGACGATGCGCTCTCGTTCGAGATCTACGCCGTCCGCGATGGCGTCGAACGCGTGCATGCCCAGGGTCGCGCGACGTTCGCGACCGCCGAGGCGCCGGCACCGGCGGACGTGGCCGCATTCGCCGCGCGCCTGTCGCGCGGCATCGCCGCCGATGCCTTTCACGGCGGTTTCGCGGCGCTGGGCCTTTCCGATCGCATCGATCGTCGTGTCGTCCGCCGCGTCGCCCGTTCGGCGCGCGAACTGGTGCTCGAATTCGCGGTCGCCGAAGCCTCGGCGATCGAATCGTGGGGACTGCCGCCGGACACGCTCGCATCCGTGGTGCAGGGCGCGGCCTGGCTGCTGGGCGAACTCGGCCCGCTGCCGTCGGCGCCGCTGTCGTCGACATCGGTCGAATGGCGCATCCTCGGCATGGACGCGGTCCGCTTCCACCGCCGCGGCGAATCGCAGGGCTATCTCGTCCTGCGCGGCGACGACCACGCATCGCCCGACGCCGCGACGACGCGCTGGGACGCGACCGTCTTCGATGCGCTCGGCAATCCCGTGCTCGACATCGAGGGCCTGCACATCGCGCGCGTCGCGCGCGGGCAGGGCATCGCCGCCGTCGCGTCGCAGACCATCGCTGCCGTGGCGCCGACGACGCACACGCGTTCGGATGCGTCTTCGAATACCGGTGCGGCCGCAGCCGCCATCGTCCAGGCGTCCATCGCCGAGCCCCGCCGCGTCGATGCCTCGCCGGCCGCGGCGCCTGCGCTCGCGGAGACCGGACGCAGCATCGCCTTCCTGCGCACGAAGACCGCCGTGGTTCGCGGACCGGTCCTGATCGACAAGCCGAACGCGCTGACCCTCACCACCGTCGCCGATCTGGGCGATGCGCTCATCCCCGCGACCGTCGCCCGGCCCGCGATCGCGTTGTCGCGGCCGGAGGCCGAGATCGATGCCGCTGTCGATGATGGTGTCGGTGTCGATGCCGGGACGGAAACGCTCGCGCCCCGCGTCGATCTGCAGACGTTCGGCGAAGGCGTGTACGCGCTGGTGCTGGCCGGCGATGCGCTGACCGCCGACGTCGTCGACCAGCTTCTGCAGGCGCTGGCATTCGTCGGCGACCGCGCGGACGCGAAGGTGCTGCTGCTCGTCGGCGGCGAGACCGCATTCCTGCACGGCGATGCCGCGGCGCTGGACGCCGCGATCCGCGCGGGCCTGTACCGCGCGCTGCTCGAATGCCCGCTGGCGACCATCGCCGCGATGCAGGGCGATGCCGATGGTGCCGGTTTCCTGCTCGGCGCGCTCTGCGATTTCATGATCTGCGCGCGCGAATCGCGTTACGCCTTCACCGATCCGGCGCAGGGTTTCCATGCCGATGCGGCCGAGGCCGCGCTGCTGGCGGCGCGTTTCGGTACGGCGCAGGCGAACGATCTGCTGTACCTCAGCGGCGCCCAGTCCGGACAGGAACTGGCCGCGAAGGGCTGGACCCTGCCCGTGGTCGAGCGCACGCGGACGCTGACCGCCGCCAAGGCGCTCGCCGCCGACATGGCGGCGAAGCCGCGCGAGTCGCTGCGATTGCTGAAACGGCACATGGCGGATGCGCTCGCGCCGCTGGTCGCGCGTCTGGGCAGCGAACCCCGGCCGCAGTCCGTGCCGGCGGCGCCGTCGAAGGCCGTCGGCAAAGCGCCGAAGGCGCGCGCGGGCATCGCGGTCGAGCCGCTGTCAGGCACGGTTATTTCGGTCCGTCTCGGCGCGGGCCATGCGACGCGATCGGCCGCGCTGCGCGATCTGCGCGCGACCCTGACCGATCTGTCGCAGCGCGGCGGCCATGCCGCGATCGTGCTGCGCAGCGATCTGCCCGGTTTCCTGCCGGCATCCGGCGATGACGACGCGCAGGCATCCACCGCCGAACTGACTTCGCTGCAGGCGACGCTGTCCGGTCTTCCGGTCCCGGCGATCGTCGCGTTCGAACACGACGCCGACGGCTTCGGCTGGCTGCTCGGTTTGAGCGCAGACGTGTGCGTCCACGGCGAACACGGTCGTTGTTCCGCCGAAGCGCTGTGGCGCGATCCCGCGCTGCTGCGCCGGGCGATGCCGGTGTTCGCCCGTCGCCTCGGCGACAACCTGGCCCGGCAGAGCCTGTTCGACGCGAACGCCATTTCTGGCGCCGAACTCGCGGCCGCCGCGGGGATCGTGAGCGCCGACGCGCTGGCGACGGCGCTGTCGCTCGCCGAGACCTCGCCGCTGCGTTCGCCGGACGCGCTGCGGCAGTGGCGCGACGCCAATCGCGCGGCCCATGTCGCGAGCGCTGCCGACGACATCGCACCGGCGACCGGCCGACCGGTCGTGCCGCTGCCGTCGTCGCCCGCGATCGAAACCGAGGTCCGCGACAACGGCGTGATCGTCGTGCGCATGGTCGACCGCGACGCGAAGAACATGTACTCGCCCGCGCTGATCCGCGGCCTGGAAGACGTCTTCGCCCACATCGAGTCCTGCGACGATTACCGCGCGGTCGTACTCACCGGCTACGACACCTATTTCGCCTGCGGCGGCACCCGCGAAAGCCTGCTGGCGATCCAGCAGGGCACCGCGAAGTTCACCGACTCGAAGGTCTACCAGCTGCCGATGAGCTGCCGGCTGCCGGTGATCGCCGCGATGCAGGGCCACGCCATCGGCGGCGGCTGGACGCTCGGCATGTTCGCCGACCTCTGCCTGTTCAGCGCCGAAAGCCGCTACATCAGCCCGTACATGCAGTACGGCTTCACTCCGGGCGCCGGTTCCACCCTCATCTTCCCGGCGAGGCTGGGCCTGGATCTCGCGCGGGAAACGCTGTTCACCGCGCACGAATACACCGGCAGCGAACTGCGCGCCAAGGGTCTGCCGCACGCCTGCGTTCCGCGCAGCGAGGTCCTGCCGCGCGCGCTGGCGCTGGCCGATGCGATCGCATCGCGCCGGGTCGAAGACGCGCGTGCGCTGAAGCGGCATTTCAGCGCGGCCGATCTCGCCGAGGTCGAACCGACCTACGCGCGCGAACTGGCGATGCACGACCGCAGCTTCGTCGGCCAGAGCCACGCGCTGCAGGGCGTGATGCAGCATTTCCTCGACGATGGCGAAGCCGGCGCCGGGAACGCACGGGCGACCGCGCAGGCGACCGTCGCGGCGTCTGCTCACGCGGCGTCTGCCCAGGCCCCCGCGGCATCGGACGCGCCCGCGGACTCCGCGGATTCCGCGGGCATCGACGCCGAGCGCATCGCGGAGTTCCTGAAAACGCTGCTCGCGTCCGAGCTGCAGATGCGCGCCGACGATGTCGACGAGGACACCCAGTTCGTCGACCTCGGCCTGGACTCCATCACCGGCGTGACCTGGGTCCGGAAGATCAACGCCGAATACGGCACGAAGATCGAAGCGACCAAGGTCTACAGCCACCCGACGCTGCGCCAGTTCAACGACTTCGTCGTGGCCCTGATCGACGCGCGCCGCGGGCCTGCCGCCCCGGCGCGCGCCGCAGCCGCGGCCGCCCCGGCCGTTGCGGTCGCCGCACCGGCCGCGGAGATCGCAGAGACCGTGGCGGACGACGGCCGCGACACCGAAGCCGATCTGTGCGCCGCGCTCAAGCGCCTGCTCGCGCAGGAACTGCACATGTCGGAGGACGATGTCGACGAGCATCGCCAGTTCGTCGAACTCGGTCTGGATTCGATCACCGGCGTGACCTGGGTGCGCAAGATCAACGCCGAATACGGCACGAAGATCGAAGCGACCAAGGTCTACAGCCACCCGACGCTGGTCGAATTCGGCCGCTTCCTGCTCGGCCTGCTGCCTTCGCGGCCGGTCGCGAAGGCCCCGGCGGTCGTGCGTGCCGAACCGGCACGCGCGGAGACGGCGACCGCATCGCGCGCGCAGGCATCGACGCAAACGCTCACCTCGTGGCGCAACAGGGGCGCACGTCGCGCCTCGTCGGTCGCCCATGGCACCGACGCCATCGCCGTGATCGGCATCGCCGGCCAGTTCCCGCGCGCGAAAACCCTCGACGCGTTCTGGCGCAACATCGCCGGCGCGAAGGAATGCATCGACCCGGTGCCGCCGCAACGTTTCGACATCGAGCGTTATTTCAGCGAAGACATCTCGGTGCCCGGCACCACCAACAGCCGCTGGATGGGCGTGCTCGAAGACAGCGACGTGTTCGATCCGCTGTTCTTCAACATCTCGCCGACCGAAGCCGAAAGCATGGACCCGCAGCAGCGGCTGATGCTGCAGAGCTGCTGGCACGCGATCGAGAACGCCGCGATCGACCCGCGCAGCCTTTCCGGCAGCCGCTGCGGCGTGTTCGTGGGCTGCGGCGCGACCGATTATCACCAGCGCTCGCGCGAGCATCAGCTCAGCACCCAGGGCTTCACCGGCGCGGCGATGTCGATCCTCGCCGCGCGCATCTCGTACTTCCTGAATCTGCAGGGGCCGTGCCTGTCGATCGACACCGCCTGTTCGTCCTCGCTGGTGGCGATCGCCAGCGCCTGCGACAGCCTGATCGCGCAGAACTGCGATCTCGCGCTCGCCGGCGGCGTCGCGGTGATGGCCGGGCCGGCGATGCACGTGAAGACCGGACAGTCGGGCATGCTCTCCGCCGACGGCCGCTGTTTCGCGTTCGATCACCGCGCGAACGGATTCGTGCCCGGCGAAGGCGTCGGCACGGTGATGCTGAAGCGCCTGGCCGACGCCGAGCGCGACGGCGACATCGTCCACGCCGTCATTCGCGGCTGGGGCGTCAATCAGGACGGCAAGACCAACGGCATCACCGCGCCGAACCCGGTGTCGCAGACGCGGCTCATGCGCGCCGTCTACGACAGGTTCGGGATTAATCCGGAAGACATCCAACTGGTCGAAGCGCACGGCACCGGCACCAAGCTGGGCGACCCGATCGAAGTGGAAGGCCTGACCCACGCCTTCCGCCACTACACCGACAAGACCCAGTACTGCGCGCTCGGCTCGGTCAAGGGCAACATCGGCCACAGCCTGTACGCGGCCGGCATCGCCGGTGTGCTCAAGCTGGTGCTCGCGCTGAAACATCGCCAGTTGCCCCCGGCGGCGAGTTTCGAACGGCTCAACCCGCACATCGACCTGTCCGACAGCCCGTTCCAGGTCAACACCGCGCTGAAACCGTGGCCCGAGAACGCCCGCGGCGGACGCTCGGCGGTGGTCAGCTCCTTCGGGTTCAGCGGCACCAACGCGCATCTGGTGCTGGAAGCCGCGCCGCCGCGCGCGGTGGCGGCGACGGCCGATGCCGGCCCGTCGCGACCGGCGCTGATCCCGCTGTCGGCCAGGACGCCCGAACAACTGCGCCAGCGCGCGCTGGATTTGGCCGACTTCATCGCGGCATCCATCGATGCCGCGCCTTCGCTGCAGGACATCGCCTACACCCTGCAGATCGGCAAGGAAGCGATGGAGGAACGCGGCGCGCTGGTCGTGCGCTCGCTGGCCGAACTCGACGAACGCCTGCGCGTCTTCGCCGCCGGCGAGACGCCGAAGGGCATGCACGTCGGCAGCACGCTGTCGCGCGCCGGCAAACTGGCCTTCATCGGCCAGGACCGCGATCTGCAGGCCGTGCTGATCCAGACCTGCCTGCGCGAGGGCAAGCTCGACAAGCTCGCCGAACTGTGGGTCGACGGCGTCGATCTGCCCTGGGACACGCTGCACCGCGATGCGCCCGGCGTGCGTCCGCGGCGCATCGAACTGCCGCTGTATCCCTTCGCCCGCGAGCATTACTGGCTGGAAGACGAGACCTCGGCGCCGGCCGCCAATGCGGTGGGTGCGACCGCCGTCCTGCATCCGCTGCTGCATGCGAATGTCTCGACCCTGCGCCAGCAGCGCTATCGCAGCACCTTCGACGGCAGCGAATTCTTCCTGCGCGATCATCGCGTGCGCTTCGGCGAGGGCCGCATCGAGCACGTCCTGCCCGGCGTGGCCTATCTGGAAATGGCCGCGGCCGCGGTCGCCGATGCGCTGCCCGATGCCTTCGCCGAAGCCGGTGCGCGCGAGCGTCTGGTCCTCGGCAATATCGTCTGGTGGCGGCCGGTGGTCGTCGACGGCCCGACGACGGTCGAGATCGAACTCGGCATCGACGATGCCGGCGCGGTCGTGTTCGAGATCGCCAGCGGTTCGGGCGATGCCCGCGTCCTGCATTGTCAGGGCGAAGCCGGCTTCGCCGATGCGGTCGGCGAGCGTACGGCCGATGCCGCGCTGCTGGCCGCCGCCCGGCGCGGCGAACAGTGGCATGCCGACGATCTCTACGCCGCCCTCGGCCAGATGGGCCTGCACTACGGTCCGACCCATCGCGGCATCCGCACGCTCTCGCGCACCGGCGGCAAGCTGGTGGCCGCGGTCGCGCTGCCCGCCGTCGCCGGCGGCGCGGACGCCTACCGCATGCATCCCGCCGTCATGGACGCCGCGCTGCAGGCCTGCATCGGGTTCCTGCCGTCGCTGCAGGCGTTGCCGCAGGCACCGTCGGTGCCGTTCGCGCTGCGCTCGCTGACGCTGCACGCGCCGTGCCCGGCGGAGGCCGTCGTCGTGTTGACGCCGACGGGCGCCGCCGGCGCGGAAGTCAGCGCCGTCGAAAGCTGCGATGTCTCGATCTTCGACGCCGACGGCGCGCTCTGCATCGAGATCCGCGGCTTCAACTGGCGCGCGGTGGACAAGGCGAAGACCGCGTCGATGGACGTGCCGTTCGATGCCCGGAGACCGTTCGACGAAGCGCGGCCGTTCGAGGAAGCGCAGTCGTTCGAGGAAGCGGGGACGTTCGATGAAACGTTCTATCGGGAGCTGCTCGACAGCATCTCCAGGAAGGAAATGTCGGCCGAAGAAGCCGCCGAACTCGGGTTACTGTCATGAAAGACACTTTGCTGTCCATCTACCGCGCGGTCGCGGAAGGCCATCTCACCCAGGCCGAAGCGCTGGTCCGGATCAGGACGCTGAAGCGGCAGGCGCTCGACGCGCCGCAGGGCGTTCTGCTCGCGACGCCGGAATGGATCGCGGCACCGGCCGTGTCCGGTCCCGCGCAGGCGCCGGACAGGATCGTGCTGTGGGGCATCGATCGCGCCGCCGCCGCGGCGCTGAAGTCGCGGTCCGCCGCCGAGATCGTCGAGCTCGCGCCGTCGTCCACCGCTGCGGCGGATGATGTGTTCGCGCACGCGACGCTGCAGGCGCTCGCCGCGATCCAGACGATGCTGACCGGCGCCGTGCAGGGCGTGCGCGCGCTGCTGATCGTCGCCGATGCGCCCGAGGCCGCGGTCGCCTCCGGTTTCGCGGCCATGTGCCGGGCGGCGATGGAGGAAAATCCGGCGCTGCTCGCGCGCGTGGTGCAGGTGCCGGCCGATCTCGATGCCGACGCATTGCTGCGCGTGGTGCGCGACGAATCCGCGGCCGCCGCGCCGCGCGGCGCGGACGTGCGCCACGTCCGCCACGGCGACGCGCTGCGTCGCGAGATCCCGCGCTGGCGCGTGCTGGCGCGCAGCGTCGACGGCGATGCGCCGTCCGCGGCGCCGGTGGTGTTCAAGGAAGGCGGCTGTTATCTGATCACCGGCGGTGCCGGCGGCATCGGCCTGCAGTTCGCGCGCGAGATCGTCGCCCAGACCGGGGCGGCGCGGATCGTGCTGGTCGGCCGTTCGACTCTGGCGCAGGAGGCGCGCAAGGCCCTCGACGCGCTGGCGACGCCGACCCATCGGATCGAATACGTCGCGCTGGACGTCGCCCAGGCGGAGGCGGTCGATGCCCTCGTGGCGCGGCTGCGCGCCGAAGGTCAGCCGCCGAGCGGCATCCTGCATTGCGCGGGCATCCTGCGCGACGGCTTCATCCTGCGCAAAACGCCGGCGGAATTCGCGTCGGTGCTGGCGCCGAAAGTCGCCGGTCTGATCAATCTCGATCGCGCGACCCGCGATCTGCCGCTCGATTTCGTGCTGCTGTGTTCCTCGTTCTCGGCCTGCTGGGGCATCGTCGGCCAGGTCGACTACGCCGCCGCCAACGCTTTCATGGACGCCTTCGCCGCGCAGCGCAATCGCCTGGCCGCGCGGGGCGAACGCTGCGGCCGCACGCTGTCGGTCAACTGGCCGCTGTGGCAGGACGGCGGTATGACCCTCGACGACGCGACGCGCGAACGCGTGGAGGACCACACCGGCATGCGGCCGCTGTCCACCGCCAGCGCGATGCGGGCGATGTATCGTGGTTTCGCGGAGCCCTGCGACCGCCTTCTGGTGATGGAAGGCGAACTGACCGCGATGCAGGCGCTGCTGGACGTGGCCGATCCCACGCGCGAGCCTGCGCGCGCAGCCACGGCATCGGCCGCGCCCGCGGTGCGTGCGCCGTCCACCGCCACCGAGGTCGACCCTGCCGCGGGCATGGACGATGCGCTGAGGGCGAAGGCGCTCGACTACCTTTGCCAGCAGTGCGCGCTGGTGCTGAAGATCCCGGTCGCGCGGCTGCGGCCGCAGGCGCCGCTGGAGCAGTACGGGATCGACTCGATCCTGGCGATGAAGCTGGTGACTCATCTCGAAACGATCTTCGGCAAACTGCCGAAGACGCTGGCGTTCGAATATCAGACGATCGCGCAGCTCAACGATTACTTCTGCACCGCGCACGCGGAGCGCCTGATCGCGATCCTGGCGCCGCAGACCGCGCCGGCATCGGCTGCGGTCGAGCGTACGGCCGCCCCGGCCGCCGCCGCGGCCCTGAAATCCCGGATGTCCGGCAAGCGCATCGCTTCGGCGCGTCCGTCGCCCGCCGCTGCGCCTTCGGGCACCGAACTGCTGGCGCGACGCGAGACCGACAGGCGCAGCGCGAATGCCGGTGCCGCGCAGGCGCCGATCGCACAGGCGTTCGGCAACGAACCCATCGCCATCGTCGGCCTCAGCGGCCGTTATCCGGAGGCGTGGGATCTGGACGCCTACTGGCGCAACCTGTCGCAGGGCGTGGACTGCATCCGCGAAATTCCCGCGGAACGCTGGCGCTGGCAGGCTTTCTATCGCGACGTGACCCGCGGCGAGACCCTCGGTCCCGGCGAGCACAGCAGCAAATGGGGCGGCTTCATCGAAGGCGCCGACGAATTCGATCCGCGCTTCTTCAGCATCACCCCGCGCGACGCCGAACAGATCGATCCGCAGGAGCGGATGTTCCTGCAGCACGCGTGGATGGCGCTCGAGGATGCGGGCTACACCCGCGCCGCGCTGCAGGCGTGCCGCGGCGGGCAGGTGGGCGTCTACGCCGGCGTGATGTACGGCGAATACAACCGCTCGGGCAGTCTGGCCAGCATCGCCAACCGCCTGTCGTACGTGCTCAACGCGCACGGCCCGAGCATGACGCTCGACACGATGTGCTCGTCGTCGCTGACCGCGATCCATCTCGCCTGCCAGGATCTGCGCCTGGGCCGCACCGACATGGCGCTGGCCGGCGGCGTCAACCTCAGTCTCCATCCCGGCAAGTACGGCATGCTGAGCGCCGGCCAGTTCATCTCCAGCGATGGCCATTGCCAGAGCTTCGGCGAAGGCGGCGACGGTTACATTCCGGGCGAAGGCGTGGGCGTGGCCGTGCTCAAACGTCTGTCCGACGCCGAGCGCGACGGCGACGCGATCCACGCGATCATCCGCGGCAGCGCGCTGAACCACGGCGGCAAGACCAACGGCTACACCGTGCCGAATCCGCAGGCGCAGGCGGCGGTGATCGCCGATGCCTTGAAGGATGCCGGCGTCGACGCGCGCCACGTCAGCTACATCGAAGCGCACGGCACCGGCACCAAGCTCGGCGACCCGATCGAGATCGCGGCGCTGGGCAAGGCGTTCCGCGAATACACCCGCGACACCGGCTTCTGTCTGCTCGGTTCGGCGAAGTCGAACATCGGCCACTGCGAATCCGCGGCCGGCATCGCCGGCCTGACCAAGGTCGTGCTGCAGATGCGATATCGGCAGATCGTGCCGTCGCTGCATTCGGAACGCCTGAATCCGAACATCGATTTCGAGACCACGCCGTTCGAGGTCAACCAGCGCCTGCGCCCGTGGGACGCGCCGGTGATCGACGGCCGCACGCTGCCGCTGATCGCCGGCATTTCCTCGTTCGGCGCCGGCGGCGGCAACGCGCATCTGGTGGTGGAAGCCTACGAGGGCGGCAACGCCCGCGCGCCGCGCGACGAAGCCACGCCCTGCGTGGTGCTGCTGTCGGCGCGGACCCTGCCGCAACTGCGGCAGAAGGCCGAAGATCTGAAGGCGTTCGTCGAACGCGACGCAGACATCGATCTGCTCAGCCTGTCCTACACGCTGCAGATCGGCCGCGAAGCGATGGAAGAGCGGCTCGCGCTGCGCGCGGATTCGCGCGCCGAACTGCTCGACAAACTCGTGACCTTCCTCGCCGCCGACGATCTGGAGGACGGCGCGCTCGCGGACGATCTCTACTACGCCCAGTCCCGCCGCCACCGCGAAAGCATCGCGCTGTTCACGGTCGACAAGGATCTGCAGGCGAGCGTCGACGGCTGGTTCGTCGCCGGCAAGGTCTCGCGCCTGCTCGACGTGTGGACGAAGGGCCTCGACCTCGACTGGCTGAAGCTGCACGGCGCGCCGCTGCCCGCTCGCATGCATCTGCCGGTGTATCCGTTCGCGCGCGAGCGCTACTGGCGCGAAGAATCCGTGGATGCCTCCGGCGCCGCGACCGCCGCGGCGCGGATGCCGCATTCAGCGGTTCAACATTCTCTCGTACACCGGAACGCCTCGAAACCGGGCCGCCAGCAGTACCGCAGCGCGTTCAGTCTCGACGATCCGCGGATCGCGGGCGTGAAGATCACGGGGCAGGCATGCCTGCCGCAGGCGCTGCAGCTCGAAGCGGCGCGGGCCGCGCTCGCCGACGCGCTGCCCGCGTTGCAGCAGGGCGGCGCATGGGAACTGCGCGATGTGCGTTTCGCCGCGCCGCGCGCGCTCGTCGGCAACGATGGCACGCTCGCATTGGAGATCGCGGTATTGCCGCCGGGGCAGGGCGCACGGCCCGAACTCGCGCAGACCGCGTTCGAACTCGCCGACGCCGCCGATGGCCACGTGTTCTCGCAGGGCATCGTCGCCGCATGCCCGGATGCAACGGCGCCGGCGCTCGACATCGACGCCGCGACCCGCGGTGCGATGCCGTTGTTCGCCGACAGCGCAGCCCTGCTCGACGCCCAGCGTTCGCTCGGTCTCGACATCGATGCCCTGCATCAGACCGTCGCCGCGATCCGGCGCACGCCGGACGGCCTCTGGCTGACCTTCGCGTCGGACGCGCCGTCGCCGGCGTTCGCGGACTGCGCGATCGATCCGTCCCTGGTCGAAGCGGCGATGCTGGCCGCGCAGTGGCTGCGTCCCGCGCACGCCGTTCTGCATCTGCCCGCCGGTTTCGCCGGCATGCGCGTGCATCCCGTGCCTGCGCGCCCTCGCCATGCGTGGATCCGCGCCAACGACGCCTCGCGGCAGGACGACGCGCTGTGCGTCGACATCGCGCTGTGCGCGGCGGATGGCGCCGTGTGCATCGCATTCACCGGGCTGACGCTGCTGCCCGCAGCGATCGGCGATGCGGTGGCTCCGGCGCCGCGCACCCAAGGCGTCGCGCCGGCACCGCGCGCCGTCGAGACCGTACCCGCGCCCGACGTGCCGGCCGCGCGGATGCCCGAGCGCACGTTCCGCGGCGATGCGCCGACGCAGGCCACCGGCGACATCGATGCGGATGCATTCGCGCCGCCCGCGACGCTGGCGAAGCCGAGCGCGATCGCGCTGTCGTCGCCGGAACAGGCCGCCGAATCGCAGGCCGCGACCCTCGACAAGCCCTCGCTGTCGCTGGCCGCGCGCGGCGACGCGCCGGCCGCCGCACGCGCGGCGACCGGATCGGTCTTACTGCGCGATGACGGCGACGGTGTCTTCACCCTGCGTCTGCAGGCGCATGCGGGCCGGTTGGACGCGGCGCTCATCGATGCGCTGGCGCAGGCGCTGGCCCATGCGCGCGGGCTGCCGTCGCTCAAGGCGCTGCTGATCGAAAGCGACGATGGCGTCTTCCCGGACGGCGATGGCTCGAACGACGGTTCCGCTTCGGTAGACGACGCGCGCGTGCAGGCGCTGCTGCAATCGCTGGCGTCGTTCCCCGCGCCGACGGTCGCGGTGCTGTCCGGTACCGCGCTCGGCGTCGGCTTCCGCCTCGCCTGCGCCTGCGATCTGGTGCTGGCGGTCGAAGACCAGCGTTACGGCTTCGCGTTCACCGACTTCGCCCCGTCCGGCGTCGATGCCGCCACCGCCGCGTGGCTCGTCGCGCGCTTCGGCGAAGCGCTGGCGGTGCGGCTGGTCACTGCCGAAGCACCGCTCGACGGTCGCGCGCTGCAGCTCGCCGGCTGGGGCGCCACCGTGGTGCCGCGCGTGGCGTTCGCCACGGCGTTGGATGCGCTGCGCGCGGGTCTGTCCGACAAATCGGCCGGCGCGATGCGTCTGCTGAAGGCGCATCTCGTCCGCGAATTCGAATCCGCGATCGCATCGGCCACGCAGGCCGCCGATGCGGCAACGGCGACGGAAACCGCTGCGAGGGCGCCATCCGCGCGTCTGTCCGCGCTCGCGCCGGCCGCGTCCGGTCGTGCCGCCGCGTTTTCGGCGCAATGGCTGCGCGAGCTGGCCGCGGGCGACGTCGCCGAAGCCGCGGCCGATGCCGCCGCGACCGCGGGCGAACTGCCGCTGACCTCGACCGTGGTCCGCGCCAGCGTCGATGCCGACGGCGTGGTGCTGGTGCGTCTGGAAGACCGCGACGCCCGCAACATGTTCTCCGATGCGCTGATCGCCGGCCTGCAGGAAGTGTTCGACCGCATCGCGCGATCGCCGGCGTACAAGGCGGTGGTGATCACCGGCTACGACACCTATTTCTCCTCCGGCGGCACGCGCGACGGCCTCAAGGCGATCCAGGAAGGCAAGGTCCGCTTCACCGACCACGATGTCTTCCAGTTGCCGATGCGCTGCGCGCTGCCGGTGATCGCGGCGATGCAGGGCCACGGCATCGGCGCGGGCTGGACTCTGGGCTTGTTCTGCGACGCCGTGCTGTTCAGCGCGGAAAGCCGTTACGTCAGCCCGTACATGAATTTCGGCTTCACCCCCGGCGCGGGCGCGACCGGCATCCTGCCGGCGCGGCTCGGGTTCGATCTGGCGCGTGACAGTCTGTTCACCGGCCGCGAGATCACCGGCGAGGACCTGGCGCGGCGGAATCCGCAGCTGACCGTGCTGCCGCGCGATCGGGTGCTGGACGAAGCGCTGTCGCTCGCGCGCGGGATCGCGCGGCATCGCCGCGACGATCTGGTCGCGTGGAAGGCAGCGCGCATCGCGCCGCACTTCGACGACTGGCAGACGCTGCTCGCGCGCGAAGTCGAGATGCACGCGTCGACCCTGGTCGGCCAGACCGATGCGCTCGACCGCATCGAACAGCGATTCGCGCCTGCGGGGCAGGGCGCCAACGACGCGCCCTCGCGGACGGCCGTCGCCGCGTCGCCCGCGCGGCGTGCGTCCACGCCCGTCACGGCCGCGGCCGGCAGCGACATCCTGCCGATCATCCGCCGTCTGCTCGCCGAGGAACTGCGGGTCGACGACAGCGAGCTCGATCCCCGCACCCAGTTCGTCGATCTCGGTCTGGACTCGATCTCCAGCGTGACCTGGATCCGCAGGATCAACGAGCGCTTCGGCCTCGCGATCGAAGCGACCAAGGTCTACAGCCATCCGAGCCTGCACACCTTCGCCCGGCACATCGGCGAGCAACTGGCGTCCGATGCGAACGACGCAACGGCGGATGCGGTCGATGCATCGGCCGCGAACGCATCGCCGAAAGCCGCAGCCGCGACGGTCGCCCCCGCGCGCGCCGCCGCACCGTCGGCACCGGCCCGGCAGGCACCGGCGAGCGCGTCGCCCGCCGCAGCCCGCGTCGATCTCGGCGCGGTGCGGCGGACCCTGATCGATCTGCTGGCGCAGGAACTGCGGCAGGAGCCCGAGAGCATCGATGCCGATCGCGGCTTCGTCGAACTGGGGCTCGATTCCATCTCTGGCGTCACCTGGGTGCGCGCGATCAACGGGATCTACGGCACCGCGATCGAAGCGACCCGCGTCTACACCGATCCGACGGTCGAACAGTTCGCGCGTCACGTCCGCGATCTGCTGGTGCAGCGCGCGGCCGAGCATGCGCCGGCCGCGTCGGTGTCCGCTGCACCGGCCGACACGATCCATGCCGCCACGGTCCACGTCGCGCCGACAGCGCCGGCATTCGCGACCTGCGCGGCGACCGCGCTGTCCGACTGGCCGCGACTGCAGTCGTGGCGGAGCGGCGACGTCGCGCCGATCGCATCGGCGCAGCCTGCGACCGCGGGCGGCGCGCAGCCGCGCGGCATGCACGCCGCCGAGATCGCGGTCATCGGCATGGCCGGGCGTTTCCCGATGGCCGGCGATCTCGAGAGCTTCTGGGACAATATCGCCAACGGCCGCAACTGCGTCAGCGAAATCCCGCGTTCGCGCTGGGACACCAGCGCCTATTACGTCGAAGGCCAGCCCGGCCTCGGCCAGAGCAACTCGAAGTGGATGGGCGTGCTCGAAGGCCACGACCGCTTCGATCCGCTGTTTTTCGGTCTGTCGCCGGTCGAGGCCGAAGCCATGGACCCGCAGCAGCGCGTGTTCCTGCAGTGCTGCTGGCACGGCATGGAGAACGCCGGCTACACCGCCGAACGCCTGTCGGGGAGCAAGTGCGGCGTCTTCGTCGGCTGCGCCTACGGCGACTACAACCTGCTGTCGCGCGACCTGCAGATCAACGCGCTTGGATTCACCGGCGTCGCGACCTCGATCCTCGCGGCGCGGGTATCGTACTTCATGAATCTGCAGGGCCCCTGCGTGTCGATCGACACCGCCTGTTCGTCGTCGCTGGTGGCGATTTCCTCCGCCTGCGACAGCCTGATCACCGGTGCCTCGGAGATCGCGCTCGCCGGCGGCGTGTACGTGATGTCCAACGCCGACATGTTCCTGAAGACCGCCAACGCCGGCATGCTTTCGCCCGACGGCCGCTGCTACACCTTCGACCAGCGCGCGAACGGTTTCGTGCCGGGCGAAGGCGTGGGCGTGGTCATGCTCAAGCGCCTGGCCGACGCCGAGCGCGACGGCGACCGCATCCTCGGCGTCATCCGCGGCTGGGGCATCAACCAGGACGGCCGCACCAACGGCATCACCGCGCCGAACGCGGAATCGCAGCAGCGCCTGATCCGCGACGTCTACGAACGTTTCGACATCGATCCCGACCGGATCGAGCTGATCGAGGCGCACGGCACCGGCACCAAGCTCGGCGACCCGATCGAGATCGACGGTCTGAAGTCGGCCTTCCTGCCGGCGACCGACCGCAGGCAGTACTGCGCGATCGGCTCGGTGAAGACCAACATCGGCCACTGCCTGACCGCCGCCGGCGTGTCCGGCTTCATCAAACTGCTGCTGGCGCTGCAGCACCGCACGCTGCCGCCCAGCATCAACTTCGAGACCCCGAACGAGCATCTGGCGCTCGACGACAGTCCGTTCTTCGTCAACACCACGCCCCGCGAATGGATCGCGCCGGAAGGCGTCGCCCGCCATGCGGCGATCAGCTCCTTCGGTTTCAGCGGCACCAACGCGCATCTCGTGATCGCGGAATACGTCGCGCCGTCCACCGGGACCGGCGCCATGGCGGAGGCTCCCATCCCGGTGCCCGCCACCGGCGTCGTCGTGCCGCTGTCCGCGCGCACCGCGGAGCAATTGCTGCAGAAGGCGAAGGATCTGCGCGCATTCGTCCAGGCCGGCGTCCAGGGCGGCGTCCAGGGCGATTCCGGACTCGACCTCGTGGCGCTGGCCACCAGCCTGCAGAACCATCGCGACGCGATGGACGAACGCCTGTGCTTCGTCGCGCACGGCCTCGGCGACGTGATCGACGTGCTGACCGCCTTCATCGACGGTGCCGGCAGTCAGCGGCCGCTGCCGCACGGCGCGTACGCCGCGCACGTTCGTCAGGGGCGCGAAAGCGTGCGTCTGCTCAGCGAGGACGCCGCGATGGCCGCGCTCGTGGTCGACAAATGCATCGCCGACGGCCATGTCGCCAAACTCTGCGAGCTGTGGGTCAAGGGGCTGGCGCTGGACTGGCGCCAACTGCAGGGTCCGCGCAAGCCGCCGATGCTCGCGCTGCCGCCGTATCCGTTCGCCGAGGATGCGTACTGGATCGCGCCCAGCGACAGCGTCCACGCGGCGCTGCCGTCGCGCGGCGCCGAGCGGCCGCGGCATCTGCATCCGCTGCTGCAGGAGAAGGTCGCGGACATCCGCGAACAGGGCTATCGGCAGAGCACCGCCGATCAGGATTCCGCGGCGGAGGCCGCGCAGCGGACGGCGCTGATCCATCTGCCGACCTACGCTTTCGCGCGGATGCGCTGCTGGATCCCGTCGAAGGAAGAGGTGGCCGCCAGCGCGGGGACGTCGACGGGTGCAGGGACGGGCGCCGCGGCGCCGCTGCCGCCGGGCCGCTTCCTGCAGAACCTGGACGCCATCGCCGAACTCTTCGCGGAACTGGAAGAGGATCGGCTCAGCGCCAGCGAAGTGGCGGCGCGGGTGAAGCAACTGGCCTGAAGCACTTCGTCGGGACAATGGCCGCGCCGGACATCCGGCCGGTTGGCCTGAGTCGGCGTCATCAAGCGTGAACAATGTGGCAGCGGCAACGTGTGGCAATGGCAACGCATCGCGGCAATGAAGCCGCGATCCAGGAAACTCGAGAGAACGGATGTCATGGTGGATTTCGTCGAATACGTGGTGACCGAGCTGAAGAGCAAGCGCCTTGGCAAGGCCAATGCGCTGGAGCTGATCAGGCAGTTTTCCGGGCGCCGGAGCGCGCCCGCGCAACTGCACCCGCTCGTGCACAGCAACGTGTCGACCCTCACGCAGCAGCGCTATCGCTCGCGGCTGGTCGGCGACGAATTCTTCCTCCGCGATCATCGGGTGCGCATGCCCTCGGGCGGCGCGGTCGGCGTGCTGCCCGGCGTGGCCTACCTCGAAATGGCGCGCGCGGCGGTGGCCGATGCCGTGCCCGATCTCGCGGCCGCCTCGCTGATCGCGTTCGAGAACGTGCTCTGGCTGTCGCCGTTCGCGGTGGAGCATCAGCGGGACATCCTGATCGACATCGACGCGGACGAGGATTTCCTCGAATTCCGCGTGTTCAGCGAAAGCGAGGGCGGGCTGCGCACCGATCACGCCTCCGGGCGCGTGCGCTTCTACGATTCCGCCGAGGCCGAACCGCTGGACCTCGACGCGCTGCGCGCCGGCATGACCCGCGACCATTGGGACGCCGGAAACGTCTACGACACCTACGCGCAGGTCGGCATCGAATACGGCCCCGCGCACCGCGGCATCGTCCGGCTCGACAGCGGCGACGGCCGGGTGCTGGCCGATCTGGCGCTGCCCGATGCGCTCGCCGGCGAAGACAACGCCGTGTACGCGCTGCATCCGGCGCTGATCGACAGCGCGCTGCAGGCGGCGATCGGCCTGGGCGAACGCGGCGTGCTGCCGAGCGACCCGATGCTGCCGTTCGCGCTGGAATCGCTGTGCATTCTCGGCGACTGCGGCACGTCCCTGCATGCGTTCGTGCGCCGCGCCGATCTTTTGGGCGAAGAGCCTGCGGCCGGGGCCGAAGGCGCGGCCCAGCTCACGCTGGATCTCGATCTGTGCGACGACGCCGGCAACATCTGCGTGCAGATGCGCGGCTTCTGCGCGCGCCGCTTCGATGCCCGCGGCGCCGCACCCGCCGCGACCGGCGTGGAAACTCTCGTGGCCGCACCCGGCTGGAGCGAACCGCAGCCGCGCCGCGATCCGCAGCGGACCGAGTCCGCGACCTCGGCCCCGATCGCGGACTTCGCCCACGCCCGCGTATTGCTGTGCGACTTGCCGGGCGCCGACGCGCTGGCGTCGAAGCGGCCCGGCATCGCGGTCGAATCGCTGACCGCGTCCGCCGAAACGGACGCCACCGAACGCCATCCGGCGCTGCGCTACGAAGCGATCGCACTGCAGGTGTTCGAACGTCTGCAGGATGTGCTGAAGCGGCATTCCGGCGAGAAGACCCTGCTGCAGTGCGCGATTCCCGATACCGCGGAAGGTCGCCTGCTGGCCGGCCTGGGCGGCATGCTGCGCACCGCCGCGCAGGAAAATCCGTCGCTCACCGCCCAGCTCGTCCTGATCGATCCCCAGGTGGCGCCCGAAGCGCTCGATGCCGCGCTGCTCGACGCCGCCGCGCGCGCGCATCTGCCGCAGATCCGGGTGTCGGTGCAGGACTGGCGCGCACCGGCGTGGACGCTGCTGCCGTCGCCGGCCGATGACGGTGTCGATGGCGCGGGCGAATCGCCGTATCGCGAAAACGGCGTCTATCTGATCACCGGCGGCCTCGGCGGCCTCGGCCTGCTGTTCGCGCGCGAGATCCTGACCCAGTCGCAGGGCGCGCGCGTCGTTCTCACCGGGCGCTCCGCGCCCGACGACGCCATCGCCGCACGCCTCGATGGCGAAGGTTTCGGCGACCGTCTGCAGTATCGCCGGCTCGACCTCCGCGATGCCGCGCACTGCGCGCAGGTGATCGATGACATCGTCGGCGCCGTCGGCGCGATCCGCGGCGTGCTGCATTGCGCCGGCGCACGCAACGACGAAGTCATTCTCAGGAAATCCGCAGACGACGTGGCCGCGGTGCTCGCCCCCAAGGTTCGCGGCACCTGGCATCTCGACGCCGCCACCGGCGGCCTCGATCTCGATTTCTTCGCCCTGTTCTCGTCCGGCGTGTCGGTGTTCGGCAATGTCGGCCAGGCCGATTACGCCGCCGCGAACGGTTTTCTCGACGCCTTCGCTGCGTTCCGCGAAAACCGGGTCGCGGCGCGCGAGCGCAGCGGCCGCACCGTCGCGATCGACTGGCCGCTGTGGGACGAAGGCGGCATGCGCCCCGACGGCGAAGCCGTGCGCTGGCTGCAGACCCAGACCGGCATGGTGCCGATGCGCACCGCGGCGGGCCTCGCGGTGTTCCGCCAGGCGCTCGCGTCCGCGCATGCGCAGGTGTTCACCGTCGAAGGCGAAGGCCGCCGGCTGCGCAAGCTGTTCGATGCGCCGACGCAGCCCGCGGCCGCGCGCCCTGCGGAGATCTCGTCGCCCGCGCCGCAAGCCGCACGCAATGTGCAAGCCGCGCCGAGCGTCCAGAGCGGAACCTCGACAGCACCCGCCGGCGATCTGCTCGCGCAGGCGCGCGAGTTCCTGCGCCGCGAATTCTCGCCGGTGCTGAAGATCGCGCCGAACCAGATCGACATCGAGGAAGCGCTCGAGAATTACGGCATCAACTCGATCCTGGCGATGAATCTCACCGCCCAGCTCGAGAAACATTTCGGGCCGCTGCCCAAGACCCTGTTCTTCGAATACCAGACCACCGCGGCGCTCAGCGAACATCTGGTGCAGGCGCACGCGGAACGGCTGCGGGCGCTGCTGTCGCCCGGCGCGTCTTCCGGCGCGCCTTCGACCGCCGCCGCGACGACCGCGGCGCCGCGTTCCGCGCCGACCGTCTCCGCACCGACGCGGCAGACACCGAAACCGGCGCTGCGCGGCAAGGCCGCGGCCTCCGGCACTCTCGTGCGTCGCGGCCACGCCGGCGCATCGACGACATCCGAACCGATCGCGGTGGTCGGCCTCAGCGGCCGTTATCCGGAATCGGAAACGCTGCAGGATTTCTGGCGCAATCTGCGCGACGGCAAGGACTGCATCGTCGAGATTCCGGCCGAGCGCTGGCGCTGGGAGGATTACTACACCAGCGACCGCGAACAGCCCGGCCACTACAGCAAGTGGGGCGGCTTCATCCGCGGCGCCGACGAATTCGATCCGCAGTTCTTCAACATCTCGCCGCGCGAAGCGCCGTACATCGATCCGCAGGAGCGGATGTTCCTGCAGCACGCCTGGATGGCGATCGAGGACGCCGGTTATTCGCGCAAGAGCCTGCGCCTGCCGCGGGCCAACGGCCTGCCGGGCCAGGTCGGCGTGTACGCCGGCGTGATGTACGGCGAATACAATCGCTCGGGCAGTCTCGCCAGCATCGCCAACCGCGTGTCCTACGTGCTCAACCTGCACGGGCCGAGCATGACGCTCGACACCATGTGCTCGTCGTCGCTGACCGCGATCCATCTCGCCTGCCAGGATCTGCGTCTCGGCCGCACCGACATGGCGCTGGCCGGCGGCGTCAACCTCAGCATCCATCCCGACAAGTACAGCATGCTGAGCGCGGGCCAGTTCATTTCCGGAACCGGCCACTGCCAGAGTTTCGGCGAGGGCGGCGACGGCTACATCCCGGGCGAGGGCGTGGGCGTGGTGGTGCTCAAGCGCCTCTCCGACGCGGAGCGCGACGGCGACGCGATCCACGCGATCATCCGCGGCAGCGCGCTGAACCACGGCGGCAAGACCAACGGCTACACCGTGCCGAATCCGCAGGCGCAGGCGGCGGTGATCGCCGATGCCTTGAAGGATGCCGGCGTCGACGCGCGCCACGTCAGCTACATCGAAGCGCACGGCACCGGCACCAAGCTCGGCGATCCGATCGAGATCGCGGCGCTGGGCAAGGCGTTCCGCGAACATACCCAGGACACCGGTTTCTGCCTGATCGGTTCGGCGAAATCGAACATCGGCCACTGCGAGTCGGCGGCGGGCATCGCCGGGTTGACCAAGGTCATCCTGCAGCTCCGCCACCGGCAGATCGTGCCGTCGCTGCATTCGGAGCGCCTGAATCCGAACATCGATTTCGCGACCACGCCGTTCGAGGTCAACCAGCGGCTGCGCGAATGGGAACAGCCGGTCGTCGACGGCAAACCGGTGCCGCGCATCGCTGGCCTGTCCTCGTTCGGCGCCGGCGGCTCGAACGCGCATTTCGTGATCGAGGAGTATGTCCGCAGCGAACCGCTCGCCGACGAGGGCATCCCGACCATCGTCCCGCTGTCGGCGCGCACGCCCGAACAGCTGATGCAGAAAGTCCGCGATCTGCTGTTCGTGCTGCAGGAAGCTTCGGATGCCGGCCGCCGGGTCGATCATCTCGCGCTCGCGCACACGCTGCAGATCGGCCGCGAAGCGATGGAAGAACGGCTGGCGTTCGTGGTCGATTCGAGCGCCCGTCTGCAGGATGCGCTCAGCGCGCACCTCGACGGCGACGCCGACGGCGGTTATCGCGGGCAGGTCAAGGCGAACAAGGAGATGCTGGGCCTGTTCGTCGCCGACAACGACTACGAGGAAGTGCTCGACAAGTGGATCGCGCAGCGCAAGCTCACGAAGCTGGCCGAGTTGTGGTCCAAGGGTCTCGATCTGGACTGGCGCAAGTTCCACGGCAAGCACGGCCCGCGCCGCCTGCATCTGCCGACCTATCCCTTCGCGAAGGAAAAATACTGGATCGACCCGACCGTCGGTCTGTTCTCGCACATCGGCCCGCAGCCGCAGATCTCGCGTCCGGGCGGCGCGCGCGCCGGCCTGCATCCGCTGCTGCACGAAAACACTTCGGATCTGGAGCAGATGCGGTTCTCGTCGGTGCTCGCAGCCGGCGAATCGCCGCTGTCGTCGGCGGCGCTGCTCGAAATGGCGCGCGCGGCGCTGGCCTGCGCGCGGCGCGAGTCGCCGGCCACCGCGGCGGTCGAACTCGAAGCGCTGCGGTTCGCGGCGCCCTTCGTCGCCGACGGCTCGGCCGCGCTGCACATCGCGCTGTATCCGTCCGCCAACGGCAGGATCGACTTCGACATCTACAGCGGCGACGCCGACGAATGCGTGCATGCGCAGGGCAGCGGCGAGATCGCGTTCTCGGCCGAGACCACCACCCTCGACATCGCGGCGCTCGCCGCGCGGATGTCCGAAACCGCGTGGCCGGCCGATCGCGCCGCGTCCGCCTGGCGCCTGTGGCGCGGGGCAGGGGAGTTGTTGATCGCGGCCGGCGGCGATCTGCCGGCGGTCGCCGCCGATACGCTGCTCGCGCCCGCGTTCGCCGAGCGCGCGTTCGACGGCATCGCCGCGGCGCTGGGGCTCGACGGTCTCGACCCGGGCGAGATCGCGACGGTCGGCATCCACGCGGCCTGCGCATCGCCGATGTGGATCTGGGTGCGCTGGCATTCGGGCACGCAGGGTCCGGTGCTCGACATGGACTGGTGCGACGGCAACGGTGCCGTATGCCTGCGCTGGCGCGGATTCGTGCCGGCGGTCGCCACAGATGCCGCGGCCGCGCCGGTCGCCGCGACCGCGCTCGCCGCCATCGTCGACGCGCCCGTGCTGCACAAGCCCGATGCGATCGCGCTGGTCGAGCCGTCGACGCTGCCCGCACCGCGTCACAGTCACCAGCCGAAGCCGAGCGCCTCGCGGCTGGCCGCGCTGGATGCGGCGATGGCGGTGTCGCCCATGTCGCCGCAAGCCATGTCGCCGCAACCCACGGCGCCGGTCCCCGTGCCCGTTGCGATGCCTGCACCGGTTGTTGTCGCGACCGCCGGCGCCCCGACCGCGAACGAGCGCGTCGACGTGCGCGGTTTCCTCAAGCGTTCGCTGGCGCAGGCGCTGTATCTCGACGAGGCGAACATCGACGACGACCGTCCGTTCGTCGACCTCGGCCTGGATTCGATCGTCGGCGTCGAATGGGTCAAGAGCATCAACAAGGGCCTCGGCCTCGAGATCGGCGCGACCCGCGTCTACGACTACGCCAACCTCGCCGCACTGAGCGTCTACGTCGAAAGCCAGTTGCCGAAGACCGCCGCGACGCCGGCACCGTCGCCGGCGCCCGTGTCCGCACAGCCGGCCAGACCGGTGCCGGCCGCGGCTTCGGTGCCCAGCGTGGTGCTGGACCTGCCGACCTTCGATCCGCCTGCGGTCGCGGCGCCGTCCATCGTCACGGCACCGTCGCCCGCACCGGCGAGCCGCCGCAGCGCCGAATCGCTGCAGCCCGAATTGCGCGCCAGTCTGGCGCATGCGCTGTATCTCGACGAAGCCGCGATCGACTACGACCAGTCGTTCGTCGATCTCGGCCTCGATTCGATCGTCGGCGTCGAATGGGTCAAGACGATCAACAAGGCCTACGGTCTCGAGATTTCCGCGACCCGCGTCTACGACTACTCGACCCTGCGCGCGCTCGCGCGCTTCGTCCACGAAGAACTCGCCAAGCTGCCGCCGGATCGCGTGCCGTCGGCGGCCGTCGCGGCGCCGGTCGCCGAAGCGCCGTCGCGTCCGCCGACGGTTGCCGTGCCGACCGCGGCCCCGACCGCCACCGCGATGCCCGCATTCGCCGCGTCGCAGGCCTTCGCGCCAGCGACCGGACTCCCGCGCAACGCGCTGCATCGCCGCGCGCGCGCGATGCCGGCGGCGGTCGACGCCGTGCCGCAGCAGCCGACGCGGGACGCCGGAAAAATCTCCGAAAAAATCGCCATCGTCGGCATGTCCGGGCGTTACCCGGGCGCCGACAACCTCGAACAGTTCTGGCAGAACCTGGTCGAAGGCCGCAACTCGATCCGTGAAATTCCGCCGGAGCGCTGGGATGTCGCCGCGTACTACGACCCGACGCCGGGCAAACCCGGCAAGGTCTACTGCAAGTGGCTCGGCATGCTCGACGGCGCCGAAGAATTCGACCCGATGTTCTTCCAGATCTCGCCGTCGGAAGCCGAGGTCATGGACCCGCAGCATCGCCTGTTCATGCAGGAAAGCTACCGTTCGTTCCAGGACGCCGGTTATTCCAGCGCGGCGCTGAGCAACCGCAAGTGCGGCGTCTATCTCGGCATCATGAGCAGCGAATACTCGTTCCTGCTGGGCAAGGGCAACCCGCTCAACGTCGAGACCACCGGCAACAGCTTCGCCATCGGCGCCGCCCGCATCGCCTATCACCTCAATCTCAAGGGGCCGGCGATCCCGATCGACACCGCCTGCTCCTCGTCGCTGGTGGCGATCCATCTGGCCTGCCAGGCGCTGCTCAACCACGAGATCGACATGGGGCTGGCCGGCGGCGTCAGCCTCTACCTGATCCCCGAGTCGTACCTCGGCATGTGCCGCGCGGGCATGCTCTCGCGCGACGGCCAGTGCAAGACTTTCGACAACGGCGCCGACGGTTTCGTGCCGGGCGAGGGCGTCGGTACCGTGGTGCTGAAGCGTCTGTCCGATGCCGAACGCGACGGCGACGAGATCTACGGCGTCATCATCGGCTCCGGCATCAATCAGGACGGCAAGACCAACGGCATCACCGCGCCCAGCGTCAACAGCCAGATCGATCTGCTGCGCGACGTCTACCGCCGCTACGGCATCGACGCGACCACGATCAACTACGTCGAGACCCACGGCACCGGCACCAAGCTCGGCGATCCGATCGAACTCGAAGCGCTGTCCACGGTGTTCAAGGAACACGGCGGCAAGCGCAACGGCTGCGCGCTCGGCGCGGTCAAGACCAATCTCGGCCACACCTCCGGCGCCGCCGGCGTGGCCGGCGTGCACAAGGTGCTGCTCAGCCTGCGCAACGGCACGATCGCGCCCAACGTGAATCTGAAGCAGGAAAACGCGCTGTTCGATTTCGGCGCCTCGCCCTTCTACGTCAGCCGCAGCGCCCACGACTGGGCGCCCGCGTCCGGCCGCAAGCGCCGCGCCGCGGTCAGCGCCTTCGGCTTCAGCGGCACCAACGCGCACGTGGTCATCGAGGAATACGTGCCGGTGCTGCGCCCGCAGCCCGCGCTGGCCCAGCCGTGCATCGTGCCGCTGTCCGCGCGCAGCGCGGAACAGTTGCGGACCATGGCGCAGGAACTTCTGCAGTTCCTCGACCGCAACAACGCCGACTTCGCCCTGCGCGATCTGGCCTACACCCTGCAGGTCGGCCGCGACCCGATGCGCGAACGCGGCGCCTGGGTCGCCGCGTCCCTGCCCGAATTGCAGTCGCAGCTGCGCGATTTCCTCGCCGGTGTCGGCAACGGACATCGCGGCACGGTGGCGCGCACGCAGGACGCGAGCATTCCGACCGAAGAAGCCGCCGCGCTGCGCCAGCGCGACGGTCTGCGCCAATCCGATGCGCTGGCCGCGCTGTGGGTGCAGGGCGCGGAGATCGACTGGGCCGCCTACCACGCCGACGGCCAGCCGCGCCGGCTGCATCGGGTGCCCGGTTATCCGTTCGCGAAGGAGCGCTACTGGCCGCAGCCGGTCGCGACCATCGCCGCGCAGCCCGCGACGGCGGTCGCATCGCCGACCACGCCGACGACCACGACCGCCATTCCGCTCGCCGCGGCGCCGGTCGCGGTGGTCGAAGCCAAACGTGCGACGTATTACACGCCGACCTGGCGGGCCGCCGCGTTGCCCGCGCAGCGCGTGGCGTTCGGCGCCGACGACACGCTGCTGGTCGTCGACAGCGACGCGTCGCTGTTCGAACGGATCGGGGCGCGCCTCGACGCGGCATCGACGTCGAAGGCCGCTCCCAAGGCCATCGTGTTCGTGCGTCTGGCCGAGAACGCCGCCTTCGCGCAGGACGCCGACGACCGCTTCACGCTCGACGCGGCGCAGCCGCAGCAGTTCGAATCGCTGCTGCAAACGCTGCGCGCGCAGGGCCGCACGCCGACCCACGTGATCCACAACGCCGATGCCGCGCGTCTGCAGCCCGGCGAAGACGCCGCGCGTGCGCTGACTGTCGGCGTCGACGCCCTGTTCGGGCTGTGCAAGGCGCTCGCCGGCACGGGCGCGAAGCAGACGCCCTGCGCGTTCGTGTCGTGCTTCCACGCCGATGCCGCCGCGAACACCGCGGCCTGCGAAGCGCTGGCCGCGTTCTACCGTTCGCTCGCGATCGAGAACAGCCGCCATCACGGTCGCGTGCTGGCGTTCGAAGGCCGAGCGCAGGCGGGCGACGGAGACATCGTCGCCACGATGGCCGACGCGATCATCGGAGAATTGCAGACGCCGCCGCAGCGCGAGACCGAGGTGCGCTACCGTGCGGGCGACGGCGCGCAGCGCTTCGTGCGGGTGCTGACGCAGCCGTCGCCCGAACCCGGCGCCAGCGGCGACATGCCGCTCAAGCACGGCGGCGTTTATCTGATCACCGGCGGTCTCGGCGGGCTGGGCGAACTGTTCGCGCGCCATCTCGCCGAGCATTACCGCGCGAAACTCGTGTTGAGCGGGCGTTCGGCGCTCTCCGACGCCGCCGCGAAGAAACTCGACGCGCTGCGCGCGCTCGGCGCCGAAGCGATCTACGTCCAGGCGGACATCGCCGACGCGGCGCAGGCGCAGGCGCTCGTCGCCGCGGCGAAGGCCGGCTTCAACAACACGATGGACGGCAAGACGGTCGACGGCGCCATCAGCGGTGTGATCCACAGCGCCGGCGTCAACGACGACGCGCTGCTGATCCGCAAGGACCGCGCGCAGTTCCACCGCGTCCTCGCGCCGAAGGTGCAGGGCACCCTGCATCTGGATCGGCTCACCGCCGACGAGCCGCTGGATCTGTTCGTGCTGTTCTCGTCCGGCGCCGGCAGTTTCGGCAACGTCGGTCAGACCGATTACGCCTACGCCAACGCCTTCATGGACGCCTTCGCCGAACATCGCGAACGGGCGCGCGTCCGCGGCGAACGTTTCGGCAAGAGTCTGTCGATCGGTTGGCCGTATTGGCTGGCCGGCGGCATGCAACTGTCCGCGGCCGACCTGGAACGCACCGAAGCGCGGACCGGTCTGGCCGCACTGCCGACCGACATAGGCATCGCGTACTGGGAAACGCTGCTGCGTTCGGATCTGTCGCGGGCGCTGGCGCTGTACGGCCATCCGTCGAAGATCGCGGCGTACTGCGACCCGGCTTCGGTCGTCGCTGCGGCACCTGCCCGCGCCGTCGCGGTCGCGACGCAGGCCGACACGCAGGTCGACGACGCGCTGCTGGCGCGGACCCGGCGCTATCTGTGCGAACTGGTCCACGCCGAAACCCGGGTCCCGGTCGACCAGATCGACATCGACGAGCGCTTCGAGGCCTTCGGTTTCGATTCGATCATGATCGGCCGACTCAATGCGGTGCTGGAGCAGGATCTGGGCGATCTGCCCAAGACCCTGATGTACGAATACGAGACCGTCGCCGAGCTCGCGGCCTATCTGTCCGAGCACGCGGCAGCGGCGCTGGGCCGCAGATTCGCGGGCGAGGCCAGCGCGCAGGCCGAGGCCGCGACGCAGGCGCCGGTCGCCATCGCCGCCACGACGGCGGAACCTGCAGCGACCGCCGTCGCGCCCGCGCATGCAGCGGCAGCGACGACGGCTTCCGCGCACGCCGAGCCCATCGCCATCATCGGCGTGCATGCCTCGTTCCCGCAGGCCGACGATCCGGAAGCGCTGTGGACGCATCTGCGTTCCGGCACCGATCTGATCCAGCTGGTGCCCGAAAACCGCTGGAATCAGGCCGATTTCTACGATCCCGATCCGGCGCGGTCGGAACACGGCAAGATCTACTGCAAGTGGGGCGGCTTCATCGAGGACTTCGACCGCTTCGATGCGGGTTTCTTCAACATCTCCGCCTCCGAAGCGAACATCATCGACCCGCAGGAGCGGCGTTTCCTGCAGTCGGCCTGGGCGGCGATCGAAGATGCCGGCTACACCCGCGAACGCCTGAAGCAGTGCTATCCGAAGGGCAAGAGCGCCGATGTCGGCGTCTTCGTCGGCGTCACCACCAACTCCTACCAGTTGCTGGCGCCGGAAGCGTGGCAGCGCGGCCGCATGGTCACGCCCAGCGCGATGCCGTGGTCGATCGCGAACCGCGTGTCGTACGCGCTGGACCTGCAGGGCCCGAGCATGCCCGTCGACACCGCGTGCTCCTCGTCTCTGGTCGCGGTGCATCTGGCCTGCGAAAGCCTGCGTCGCAGCGAGTGCCAGGTCGCGCTGGCCGGCGGCGTCAATCTCTACCTGCATCCCGCCAAGTACCAGTCGTTCTGCAATCGCAGGATGCTCGCGGTCGGCGACAAGTGCCGCAGCTACGGCGCCGGCGACGACGGCTTCATCCCCGGCGAAGGCGTGGGCACGCTGGTGCTCAAACCGCTGCGCCTCGCCGAACGCGACGGCGACCGCATCTACGGCGTGATCCGCGGCAGCGCCTACGATCACAGCGGCCGCTCCAACGGCTACGCCACGCCGAATCCGAACGCACAGGCGCACGTGATCGCGCAGGCGCTGGCGCAGGCCGACGTGCCCGCGCGCTCGATCGGCTTCATCGAAGGCCACGGCACCGGCACCCAGATGGGCGACAGCCTCGAAGTCGCCGCGATCACCCAGGCCTTCGCGCAGCAGACCGCCGACACCGGGTTCTGCGCGCTGGCGTCGCTGAAGGCGAATCTCGGCCACGCCGAGTCCGCGACCAGCATCGCCGGCATCGCCAAGATCCTGATGCAGTTCCGTCACCGCCAGATCGCGCCGAGCATCCACGCGGATGTCGTGAACCCGGACATCGATTTCGCGCGTGCGCCGTGCTATCTGCAGACCGCGCTCACCGCGTGGGAATCGCCCGAGGGCACCCCGCGCCGGGCGCTGATCAACGCCTTCGGTGCCGGCGGCGTCAACGCCTGCGCGGTGCTGGAGGAATATCTGCCGGCAGCGGCGGCCGCACCCGTCAACGCCGCGGCGACGCCGGGCGGCGAAGCGCTGTTCGTGCTGTCGGCGATGAATGCCGAGCGCCTGCGCGAATACGCGTTCCGCCACGTCGATTTCCTCGCGCTCAATCCCGGCTGCGACCTCGCGGCGCTCTGCCGTACGGTGCAGATCGGTCGCGAAGCCATGCCGGAGCGGCTGGCGATCGTCGCCGACAGCGCGCAGGCGCTGCGGCAGACGCTGCAGCGCTGGCTCGACGGCGACGCGACACTCGCTTCCGCCGCGGTGCGCCTGTGGCAGGGCCGTTTCGACGGGGCCGGTTACGCCACGCGCGAACAACGAGAACGCATGCATGCGCTCTGCGCCTCGCGCGATCTCGCCGGGCTCGCGGCGTTCTGGACGCAGGGCGGCAAGGTCGAATGGACGCGTCTGCACGACGGGCCGCTGCGGCCGGTCGCCGATGCGCCGGTGTATCCGTTCGCGCGCGATCGCCACTGGGCGGTCGACTTCGATGCGCTGGACGCCGCGCCCGCGGCGACGGCGCCGTCGCGCCTGCATCCGCTGATCTCGCACAATGCCTCGACGCTGCAGCAGGTGCGTTTCGACGCGGCGCTCGACGGCGACCAGTACTACGCTCGCGATCACCGCATCCAGGGTCAGGCGGTCTTCCCGGGCGCGGGCTTCATCGAGATGGCCTGCGTCGCGGCGACCGTCGCCGGGCAGCGTCGCGTGCAGCGGCTCAGGGACATCTACTGGGTGCAGCCGCTGTCGCTGACCGATCCCCAGCAGGACCTCAAGATCGGCCTGCGCAACGCCACCGCCAGCGATGCCGCCGGCTACAGCACCGAATTCGTCGTGACCACGGTCGACGACGATCAGGAGACCGTCGTCCACTGCGAGGGCCGTGCGTTCTTCCAGGACGGCCACGCCGCGGAATCGTCGGTGGTGCGCCCGTCGCTGTCGGAATGGCGCCACCGCTGCGGCGAACGCCACGACGGCGAACGCTACTACCGGATCTTCCAGCGCCTCGGTTTCGACTACGGCCCGACCTTCCGGGTGATCGACGACGTGGCGATCGGCGACGGCTGCGCACTGGCCACGCTCACGCTCGATCCGTCGCTGCGCCGGGATTTCGAGCAGTACGTGCTGCATCCGACCCTGATCGACGGCGCGCTGCAGACCGTGGTCGCGCTGCTGGCTTCCGAGGAAGGCGGCGTGCCGCATCTGCCGTTCGCGATCGACGAGATCGAAATCGTCGGCAGCCTGACCCCGCGCTGCCACGTGCTGGTGGAGCGCTCCGGCGATGCCGGCGCCGCCGGCACCGGCATCCTCCAGTTCGACATCCACATCCTCAGCGAAAGCGGCGAGACGCTCGTGAAGATCAGCAATTTCTACGTGCGCGCCCTGGTGCCGCCGCCGTCGCACGACGCTGCGCAGGGCGACCAGGCACTGCGTTCCCTGGCGGTGTATCCATGAAGACTTCCGCATCGATGGACACGAACAGCGATTACCCGATCGGCGAATTCCGCTCCGTCTTCGACGGCAGCGAACCGTTCCTCGCCGATCACATCATCCAGGGCCAGAAGATCCTGCCGGGCATGGCCTACCTCGAGATCGCCCGCGCCGCGGTCGCGGCGTCGGCGCCTCCGGGCGACGACGCCATGCTGGTGCTCAGCGACAGCGTGTTCGTGAACGCCCTGACGGTGAAGGACAAGCGCACGGTCACGGTGCGCGTGTATCCCGGCGGCACCGGCCAGTTCGGCGTCGAAGTCGGCACCGAGCAGGGCGTGCATTTCCAGAGCCGGGTCTCGGTGCAGAAGACCGCCGACTACCTGGCCGCCAGGGGCTACGAACGGACCGTGGACCTGGACGCGCTGCGCGCGATGTGCAGTCGACCCGGCCCGTCGAAGGCCGCGTTCTACCAGACCTACCGCAACCGCGGCGTCGAGCTGGGGCCGTCGCATCGCGGCGTCGACGAGATTTTCATGTCGGAAGACCGCAACGACGGCTTCATGAAGATCCGCCTGCCGGGTTCGTCCGCGCGCGGCATGGCGATGGATGCCGGTGCGCTCGACAGCATCATCCAGAGCGGCCTGGCCCTGGTCGACAACCCGGAAGCGAACGTGGTGCCGTTCGCGGTGACCAGCACGTTGGTCGTCGATGCGCTCGTCGACACGATGTTCGTGCATGCGCGCAAGCGCGCCGACGGTTTCCATTACACCGCCACCGACGAGCACGGCCGGGTGCTGGTGATCATCGAGGGCTTCCAGACCCGCGAAATCGATCTGAACGCGAAGCAGGACCGCCTCGGCTTCCATCGGCCGGTCTGGAAAACCGTCGCGCCCGCGACGTCGGATGCGCGCACGGTGCGCGTGGTCGACGCGAGCGACGACTACGTCGCGACGACCAAGTCGTTGCTGGCGGCGGCGCAGGCCTTGGCCCGGGACAAGGACACCCGTTCGGTGCTCGAACTGCGCACGCGCGCGAACGATCGCCTCGGCCGCGGCCTGTGGCCGGCGCTGAAGACAGTGTCGATCGAGCATTCGCACATCGAGATCCGCCTCAAATCCGGCGACGACTACGTGATGCCGGAGTATCAGGACGCCGACGCCGACATCGGCGCCGAATTCGCCTGGCGCGACGGCTGCACCGCACTGATCACCGGCGGTCTGGGCGCGCTGGGGCTGCTGGTCGCCGGAGACATCGCCGCGCACAGCAAGGGCAGCACCCTGATCCTGATCGGCCGGCGCACGCCGGACGCCGGCGAAACCGCGCGCATCGAGGCGCTGCAGGCCGCCGGTGCGACCGTGATCCTGCGCCGCTGCGACATCGCCAGACTCGACGAGATCGAGAAGATCGTCGCCGAATTCCCCGGCATCGATGTCGTGGTCCACGCGGCGGGCCTGATCGACGATGCGCTGCTGGTCCAGAAGACCCCGGAATCGATCGACCGGGTGCTGGCGCCGAAGGTGCAGGGCATCGAGAACCTCGATCGCGCCACCGCCGGCTGTCCGCTCGATGTGTTCGTCGCGTTCTCCTCGGTCGCCGGCGCGCTCGGCAACGCCGGCCAGTTCGACTACGCGGCCGGCAACGGCTACATGGACGCGTTCACCGAAGCGCGCGCGGCGCGGGTGCGCACGCAGCAGGCGCGCGGCATTTCGGTCTCGATCAACTGGCCGCTGTGGGAAGACGGCGCCATGCAGCTCGACGACGCCAGCCGCGAGACGCTCGCCCGCACCTACGCGATCAAACCGCTGCCCAGCGCCGAAGGCCTGAAGGCGATGCGCCTGGCCATCGCGTCGCCGCACGCGAACCTGCTGCCGCTGTTCGGACAGAAGAATGCGCATGCCGCGCTGTTCGCGCCGCCGAAACCGGTCGCGGTCGCCGCGCCGCAGGCGCAGCAGGCGCAGCAGGCGCAACAGTCTTCGGCCGAGCTCGACAAGCTGCAGCGCGAGATCCTGCAGGAAATGCGCCTGCAGGCCGCCCAGCACCTGAAGATGAAGCCGAACCAGATCAACGACAGCGAGGACTGGATCAATTTCGGCTTCGACTCGATTCTGATCTCGAGCTTCGTCTCGCATCTGAACAACGTCTACGACCTGAACCTCATGCCGACGGCGATGTTCGAGGCCTCGAACCTGCTGCGCTTCAGCCGGTTCCTCGCCGACAACCACGCCGCGGAAATGACGAAGAAGCTCGCGGTGAGCGGCGTCAAGGCTGCGAGTTCCCCGGCCACGACCACGGCCGCGCCCAAACCGGCCGCGCGCGCGGCGGCTGCCGCCGGCGACGCTTCGGTGTCGCAGTTCGCGCGCCGGTTCCGCGAGGCCTATCGCAACCGCTCCAGCTATCGCGACATCGACGTCGCCGTGGTCGGCATGAGCTGCCGGATCGCCGGCGCGAACAACCCGGACGAGTTCTGGCAGATGCTCGAAGGCGAGCGCGACATGGTCAGCGAGATCCCGTCGGATCGCTGGGACTGGCGCGATTATCCGGGCGTCAGCCGCTGGGGCTCGTTCATCGACGGGATGAAGGAATTCGATCCGCTGTTCTTCGGCATTTCGCCGGCGGAAGCGATGTACATGAGCCCCGAACAGCGGCTGATGATGCAGTCGGTATGGGAATGCCTCGAGGACGCCGGCTACGGCGGCGACGATCTGAAGGGCACCAACACCGGCCTCTACGTCGGCTGCGGCCCGACCAGCTACGTCAGCCTGACCAGTCATCTGCCGACCGAAGCCTATTCGGTGACCGGCAGCGTGTCCTCGGTCGGACCGAACCGTATCAGCTACTACATGGACTGGCACGGCCCCAGCAATCCGATCGACACCGCATGCAGCAGTTCGCTGGTCGCGGTGCATCGCGCCATCGAAGCGATCCGCGCGGGGCACTGCGAGGTGGCGATCATCGGCGGCGTCAACGCGCTGATCGCGCCGGACGTGTACGTCAGCTTCGCCAAGTCCGGCATGCTCTGCGAGGACGGCCGCTGCAAGACCTTCTCCGACAAGGCCAACGGCTACGTGCGCGGCGAAGGCGTGGCCATGCTGATGCTCAAGCCGCTGCGCGCGGCCCAGCGCGACGGCGACGACATCTACGCCGTGATCAAGGGCGCCGCCGAGAATCACGGCGGGCGCACGACCTCGCTCACCGCGCCCAATCCGAACGCGCAGGCGGCGGTGATCAAACGCGCGATCCAGGACGCCGGCGTCGATTTCCAGCGCGTCGGCTACATCGAATGCCACGGCACCGGCACCGAACTCGGCGATCCGGTCGAGATCAGCGGCCTGAAGACGGTCGCGAAGGAATTGCTGGACGCCGACGCCGCAGCGGAGAAACAGGACACTTCGCCCTGCTGGCTGGGCAGCATCAAATCCAACATCGGCCATCTCGAATACGGCGCGGGCGTCGTCGGCATGATCAAGGTCATCCTGCAGATCCGCCACGGCAAGATCGCGAAAAGCCTGCACTGCGACACGATCAGCCCGCTGATCGACCTGCGCCGCACGCCGTACCGGGTCGCGCAGCAGGCCGTCGACTGGGAAGTGCCGGCCGGGCAGACGCGCATCGGCGGGGTCAGCAGCTTCGGCTTCGGCGGCGTGAACGCGCACGTGGTCATCGAGGAGTACGTCGATCGCGCGTCTGCGCACGATGCCGACGACGGCGACGCGCCGCAGCTGCTGGTGTTCTCCGCGCGCAACGCGGACGCGCTGCACGCCACGCTGCAGGCGTATCCGGCCTTCCTCGCCAGGACCGATCGCAGCGCCGACACCCTGCGCCGGATCGCCTACACCCTGCAGACCGGCAGGACCGAGATGCAGGAGCGGGTCGCCTTCGTCGCGCGCTCGATCGACGAGTTCGAGGAACTGCTGCAGGGTTTCCTGCGGGAGAAGGACGACTTCTACCACCGCAAGGCGTTCCGCGGCTCGACCCGCAGCGGCGCCGGAGACAAGCTCGACATCGGCGACACCCAGGCCGGGCAGGAATTCATCCGCCGGCTGGTCGAGACCGGCGAGATCGAGAAGATCGCCGAACTCTGGGTGAAGGGCGCGAAGCTGGATTGGCGGGCATTGCTCCACGACGGCGGGCGCGCCTGATCGTCTCGGGCGCGCGAAATCGCGGACACGAGCCGCGGGCACGACAGGAATCAACATTTTTCGGTTTGGAGAAACAGGATGAAAGCAGTTGGCATCGAAGCAATGAACGTTTTCGCCGGCACGGCATTTCTGGACGTCCGGAAGCTGTCCGAGCACCGCAAACTCGACACCACCCGGTTCGAGAATCTGCTGATGAAGGAAAAGACGGTCGCGCTGCCGTACGAAGACCCGATCACCTATGCGGTCAACGCCGCGAAGCCCATCATCGACGCGCTCAGCCCCGAAGAGCGCGATCGCATCGAAATGGTGATCACCTGCACCGAGTCGGCCTTCGATTTCGGCAAGTCGATGAGCACCTACTGCCATTCGCTGCTGGGTCTGAACCGCAACTGCCGCCTGTTCGAGATCAAGAACGCCTGCTATTCCGGCGCCGCCGGCATCCAGATGGCGGTGAACTTCATCCTGTCGCAGGCTTCGCCGGGCGCGAAGGCGCTGGTGCTGGCCACCGACATCTCGCGCTTCATGGTCGAGGAGGGCGGCGACGCGCTCACCGCCGACTGGTCGTTCGCCGAGCCCAGCAACGGTTCCGGCGCGGTCGCGATGCTGATCAGCGATCAGCCGCACATCTTCCAGGTGGATGTCGGCGCCAACGGCTATTACGGCTACGAGGTCATGGACACCTGCCGCCCGACCATCGACGGCGACGCCGGCGATTCGGATCTTTCGCTGCTGTCGTACCTCGACTGCTGCGAGAACGCGTTCCTCGAATATCGCAAGCGCGTGCCGGACGCCGATTTCGCCAATACTTTCTCCTACATCGCCTATCACTGCCCGTTCGGCGGCATGGTCAAGGGCGCGCACCGCAACATGATGCGCAAACTGGTCCGCGCCAAGCCGCAGGAGATCGAAGACGACTTCCAGCGCCGCGTCACGCCCGGTCTGGCCTACTGCCAGCGCATCGCCAACATCATGGGCGCGACCATGTCGCTGGCGATCCTCAGCACGGTCGAACACGGCGATTTCGAGACGCCCAAGCGCATCGGCGCCTTCTCCTACGGCTCCGGCTGCTGCTCCGAGTTCTTCAGCGGCGTGATCCGCAAGGAAGGCCAGCAGCGCCTGCGCAAGATGGGCGTCAAGGAACATCTCGACCGCCGCATCGAACTGACGATGGAGGAGTACGACCGCCTGCTGGTCGGCAGCAATGCGGTCAAGTTCGGCACCCGCAACGTCGTGCTCGACGGCGATTTCATCGCCCGCGCCCGCACCGCGATGGGCAAGCCGGTGCTGTTCCTGAAGGAAATCAAGGAATTCCACCGCGAATACGAGTGGGTCGGCTGATGGATGCCAGCGCTTTCACCACGCTGCGCGTCCGCTTCGACGACGATATCGCCTATCTGCAGATCCACCGGCCCGAGGCCAACAACGCGATCAACGACCGGTTGATCGCGGAGTTCACCGCGGCGATGGACGTCTGCGACGCGCGCGCCAAGATCGTCGTGGTCGAAGGGCTGCCCGAGGTCTTCTGCTTCGGCGCCGATTTCGCCGAGCTGCAGAAGAGCTTCGACGGCGACGGCGTGCCCGAACAGAACCCGCAGCCGATGTACGACCTGTGGTGTCGCCTCGCCGGCGGGCCGTTCGTGTCGATCGCGCATGTCCGCGGCAAGGCCAATGCCGGCGGCATCGGCTTCGTCGCGGCCTGCGACATCGTGCTCGCGGATTCGGCGGCGGTGTTCAGTCTGTCGGAGCTGCTGTTCGGGTTGATGCCGGCCTGCGTCCTGCCGTTCCTGGTCCGCCGCATCGGCTACGCCAGGGCCAACTACATGACCCTGTCGACCCAGCCGGTGACGGTGCAGACCGCGCAGGCCTGGGGGCTCGTCGACGCCTACGAGGACAACAGCGACAACCTGCTGCGCAAGAATCTGCTGCGCCTGCGCCGGTTGAACAAGACCAGCATCGCCCGCTACAAGCGCTACGCGAACGCGATCGAACCCTCGCTCCGCGCCGCGGAATCCAGGGCGCTGGCCGCCAACCTCGAAGTGTTCTCCGATGTCGAGAATCTGCAGCGGATTTCGCGCTACGTGAAGACCGGCCAGTTCCCGTGGGAGGGCGCGGCGTGAGCACCGAAAAGGCCGTCGATCTGCAGTTCGTCGCCCCGCACGTCCTGCAGATCAGGATGCAGGACCGCGTCGGCAAGAACACGTTCTCCGAAGCGATCACCCAGGGCCTGATGGACGCGTTCGCGGAAGTGGAGCGTCAACCCGACTGCAAGGTCGTCATCCTGACCGGTTACGACAACTACTTCGCCAGCGGCGGCACCCAGGAGCAGCTGCTGAATCTCTCCGACGGGCGCGGCGCGTTCACCGATCGCGCCCTCTACAGCCTGCCGCTGCACTGCCCGGTGCCGGTGATCTCGGCGATGCAGGGTCACGGCATCGGCGGCGGTTTCGTGCTCGGCATGTTCGCCGACCTGGTCGTGATGGGCCGCGAGAACATCTACACCACGAATTTCATGCGCTACGGCTTCACGCCCGGCATGGGCGCCACCTTCATCCTGCCGCAGAAGCTCGGCATCGCGCTGGCGACGGAGATGATGCTGTCCGCGAACAACTACCGCGGGGAGGAACTGCAGCAGCGCGGCATTCCGTTCCCGGTCGTTCCGCGCGACCGGGTCTTGGCGCACGCGCTGGAACTGGCGCAGACGCTGGCCGAGAAGCCGCGGGTGTCTCTGGTCGCGCTGAAGGATCACCTCAGCGCGTCGCTGCGCGAAGCGCTGCCGGCCACCGTCGCGCAGGAAGTCGCGATGCATGCGGTGACGTTCGCGCAGCCCGAAGTCAAATCGAAGATCGCCACTCTGTTCGGTGCGTGACCCCGCCCGGACGCCCGCTTCACCGTCAGCAAGCTTTTCATCCGCAAGTTTTCCATCGGCACGCTTTCCATCAGCAAGGATCATCATGAACACGCAAGACATCTTCGACATCATCGTCGGCCACACCCGCGAGATCCTGCCCGGGCTCGACGACCATCCGTTCCAGTTCTCGGATTCGCTGCGTTCGCTCGGCGCCAACTCGATCGACCGTTCCGAGATCCTGATGATGACGCTCGAAACGCTGTCGCTGAAGATCCCGATGGTCGATCTCGCCAAGGCCGAGAACATGGGCGAGCTGGCCAGCCTGATGCACGCCAGGCTGTGAGCATGCACGGTTCGGGGCCGGCAGGCATCGTCGTCGGCGGCATCGGCATCACCGCGTCGATCGGTCAGGGCCGCGACGCGTTCACCGACGCGCTGCTCGCCGGCGAGCATCGGTTCGCGCCGATGTCGCGTCCGGGTCGCCAGCGACCCGGCGACGGCGGCGATGCCGCGCCGTTCATCGGCGCGGAAATCGCCGAGCTGCGCATGCCCGCATCGATCCCGGCGGCGAAGCTGCGCAACGCGTCCTGGTCCGCCCAGGTCGCGCTGGCGACGCTGCACGAAGCCTGGCACGACGCCGGGCTGGACGACGTCGATCCGGAACGGATCGGGCTGATCGTCGGCGGTTCGAACTTCCAGCAGCGCGAACTGGTGCAGAACCAGCTGAAGTATCAGGATCGCGTCGAGTTCCTGCGCCCGACCCATGCGATGTCGTTCATGGACACCGACCTCTGCGGCATCTGCAGCGAAACCTTCGGCATCCGCGGGTTGGCCATCACCGTCGGCGGCGCGTCCGCCAGCGGACAGCTGGCGACGATCCAGGCCGCCGAAGCGGTGCGTTCGGGGCAGGTGGATGTCTGCATCGCGCTCGGCGCGCTGATGGATCTGTCGTTCTTCGAATGCCAGGCGTTCCGTTCGCTCGGCGCCATGGGTTCGGATCGTTATGCGCGGGAACCCGAGCTGGCCTGCCGGCCGTTCGACCGCGATCGCGACGGTTTCATTTTCGGCGAAGCCTGCGGCGCGATCGTGCTGCGCAGGGCAGGGCAAGCGACGTCCGGCACCGGGACCACGGGCATCACGCCCGCGTATGCCGAGCTCAAGGGCTGGGCGATGGCCTGGGACGCCAACCGCAATCCGAATCCCTCGCTGGAAGGTGAGACCACAGTGATCCGGCGCGCATTGGCGATGGCGGGACTGAACGCCGACGCGATCGACTACGTCAACCCGCACGGCACCGCGTCGCTGGTCGGCGACGAGACCGAGCTGGCGGCGTTGCGCGCCTGCGGTCTGGACCACGCCTGGATCAACGCCACAAAGTCGCTGGTCGGCCATGGACTCAGCGCGGCGGGCATGGTCGAACTGATCGCGATCGTGCTGCAGATGCGCGCCGGCAGGCTGCATCCGTCGCGCAATCTGCAGAACCCGATCGACGCGGGCTTCCGCTGGGTGGGCGCGAGCGCCGTCGATCACACCGTCGAGCGCGCGCTCAACATGAGCATGGGTTTCGGCGGCATCAACACGGCGGTCTGTCTGCAGCGCTGCTGACCGCGCCGCGACCGACCGACGGGATTCGCAATACACACGTTCCATTCAGGAGAATTCGATGAAGACCTACATGTTTCCGGGGCAGGGTTCGCAGGCGCGCGGAATGGGCGGCAGCCTGTTCGACGAGTTTCCGGAGCTGACGGCGAAGGCCGACGAAGTGCTGGGCTATTCCATCAAGACGCTGTGCCTGGAGGATCCGGGCCGCGAGCTCAACAAGACCCAGTTCACCCAGCCCGCGCTGTATGTGGTCAATGCGCTGTCGTACTACAAGCGGATCAAGGACGGCGGCGAGACGCCGGATTACGTGATCGGCCACAGTCTGGGCGAATACAACGCGCTGCTGGCGGCCGAGTGTTTCGACTTCGAGACCGGGCTCAAGCTGGTCAAGAAGCGCGGCGAACTCATGAGTCAGGCCACCGACGGCGCGATGGCCGCCATCGTCAACGCCACCCGCGAACAGATCGCGGCGGTGCTGAAGGAGAAGGGTTTCGGCAAGGTCGACATCGCCAACTACAACACGCCGGTGCAGATCGTGATTTCCGGTCCGGCAGCCGATATCGCCGCCTGCCAGGACGCCTTCCAGTTCGACCGGGTGATGTTCGTCCCGCTCAACACCAGCGGCGCCTTCCATTCTCGGCTGATGATCCCGTCGGCGCAGAAGTTCGAAGCCTTCCTGAAGAAGCGCAAGTTCTCGAAGCCGAAGATTCCGGTGATCGCCAACCTCACCGCGAAGCCGTATCCGAACAACGCCGTCGCCGAGTATCTGGCGAAGCAGATCCACAGCTCGGTGCTGTGGAGCGACACGATCCATCATCTGATGTCGCTGTCCGCCGACATGGAATTCGTCGAGATCGGGCACGGCGACGTACTGGCGAAGATGATCCTCAAGATCAAGCAGCTCGCCGCCAAGGCCGCCGCCGAGAAAGCGCCGCCCGCACCGGCGCCCGTCGCGGCTGCATCCGTCGCGGCGCCCGCGAAGAACGAAGTGCCCGCCGCCGCGCCGGCCGCGAAAGCCGCCGATGTCGCGCCTGCCGCTGCTGCGACCACCGATGTCGCGGCCGCCGTCGCCGACCGTTTCGCGATCGCCGAACGCAAGGTCGCCGAGTGGAACAGTCATCATCCCGTCGGCACCAAGGTCAAGTCGCGGGTCGCGGATCACGACGCGCTGACCACCCGCACGCCGGCCATCGTGCTGTTCGGCCACCGCGCGGCGGTGTACATGGAAGGCTTCAACGGTTATTTCGATCTCGACGAACTTTCGGTGGCCTGATCGCGCATGGGCCTTCCTGTCGTCTTCATGTTTTCCGGCCAGAGCTCCCAGTACCACCAGATGGGACGGGAGCTTTACGACCGGCATCCGCGTTTCCGGATGTGGATGGACTATTGCGACGAAATCGCGCAGCCGCTGATCGGAAGCTCGCTGTGCGACGTGCTGTACCGCGATGGCGACAAGAGCCGGTCGTTCGATCGTCTGCTGCACACCAATCCGGCGCTGATCGCCTTCGAGTACAGCCTCTCGCGCGTGCTGATGGAGGCCGGCGCACAGCCGGCGTACGTGCTCGGCTACAGCCTCGGCGAGCTGGCCGCGGCGACCGTCGGCGGCGCGCTGACGCTGGAGCAGGGCCTGACGTTCGCGATCGAGTACGCGAAGCTGATCGAAGCGGAAAGCCCGCCCGCGACCATGCTGGCGGTGATCGACGTGCCCGATCTCGAGCGCCGCTACGCCGATCGGCTCGAACGCTGCTGGGTCACCGCGCGCAACTTCGACCGGCACATGGTCGTCACCGGGCCGCCTGCGTCGATCCGGACGCTGCGCGAAGTCCTGTCGGGCGACGGCGTGGCGAATCAGGTCCTGGCGGTCAAGTACGGCTTTCACACCGAGATGCAGCAGCCGCTGGAATCGCGGATGGTGGCGATGGCGCGGAAGCTCGACTTCGAACCGCTGCGCCTCCCGTTCGTCTCCTGTCGCGACGGCGCGGTGTACGACCGCGACAGCGATGTCGATGCCTGGCCGCAGCGGTTGTGGTCCACGTTCCGCCAACCGGTCGCGTTCGACGCGACGATCCGCGGCCTGCTCGGCCGGGGCGACTTCCATTTCATGGATGTTGGCCCCAGCGGGACGCTGGCGACGTTCGTCAAATATCTGCTGCCCGAGGGCAGCGCCTCGACCTTCGGCGATGTGGTCAATCCGATGGGCCGGGATCTGCAGACCTACACCAGGGCGCTGGGGCGACTCGGTCTGAACGATCGTCATTGCCATTGATCCATAGGAAGGAAACGAGACAGGTGGATGGATTTTTCGAAAAAGGTCAGCAGGTGCTCGTCTCGCAGCCATTCAGCCGGCTGCTGGGCACCGAACTGTGCGAGCTTTCGGAAGGCTATGCCGAGCTGTCGCTGCGGATCCGCGAGGATTTCAAGCAGAGCTACGGCTTCGTCCACGGCGGAGTCGTGAGCTATCTCGCCGACAACTGTCTGACCTTCGCCGGCGCGACCGTGCTCGGCAACTGCGTGACCTCCGAGTTCAAGATCAACTACGTGATGCCGAGCATCGGCGAGAGACTGATCGCGAAATCGTCGGTGCTGGCGTTCTCGCTGCGGCAGGCGGTGTGCGAGTGCAAGGTCTATGTCGCGCGCACCGATGAACCGATGCTGGTCGCGGTCGCGCAGGGCACGATCGTCAGGATCGAAACCGATGTCCGGGGCGGCGTATGAAGGCCGCCGTCTATCGACGATACGGGCCGCCCGACGGCCTGCGCGTGGAGGATGTGGACACTCCGGAACCGGGGCCGGGCGAACTGCGCATCCGCGTGCGCGCGGCCTCGGTCAATCCCGCCGACAGTTATGTGCTGCGCGGCCAGCCGTACATGCTGCGGCTGCGCGCCGGGCTGCCGCGTCCGAAGAACCATGGGCTCGGGCTCGATTTCGCGGGCGTGGTCGATGCGATCGGCGACGGCGTGACCGCGTTCCGCCCCGGCGACGAAGTCTTCGGCGCGATGACCGACCTGTTCTCGGGCCGCACCCGCACCTTCGCCGAATATGTCTGCGTTCCCGCGGCGCACGCGGCCGGCATGCCGGCCGGCGTGTCCTTCGACGAAGCGGCCACCCTGCCGGTGGCCGGATGCACGGCGCTGTACGCGGTCCGCGAATACGGTCAGGTGCGCGCCGGGCAGCGCGTCCTGATCAACGGCGCGGGCGGCGGCGTCGGCGTGCATGCGGTGCAGTTCGCGAAGCATTCCGGCGCGACGGTCACCGCCGTGTGCAGCGAAGAGAAGGCGGCGCTCGTGCGCGATCTGGGCGCCGATCGCGTCATCGATTACCGGCGACAGGACTTCACCGCGGAAGACATCCGCTACGACGTCATCATCGATCTGGTCAGCAACCACAGCGCGAAGCGCTGCGGGCGCGCGCTCGCGCCCGAAGGCCGGTTCGTCTGGGTCGGCGCGGTCGAGTCCAGCGCGCTCTTCGGCCCGCTGCGGCCCGCGCTGAACGTGCTTGCGATGCCGCTCGTCGACCGCGGACGACATTGGGTCATGGTGTCGAAAACGTCCACGGCGGAGGATCTGGCGACGCTCGCCGGCCTGCTCGCCCAAGGCGCGTTACGTCCTGTCATCGGCCGACGTTACCCTCTCGCGGACGTCGCCGATGCCATCCGTTATCTGGAGAAAGGTCATGCATGCGGCAAAGTTGTCATCACGATTTGACCCCGGCTCCGGCAGCACGGGTTGGGGGCCTCGCGGGCCGGCCGCAACGGGCGGCGGTTTTTACATCCATTCAGCCGCGAATATTGTGAATGACATCGCATTATCGCCCAACAAGTTGTTACAGGAACATCGAATCACTATGATTGACGGCGGTGCAGGAAGCTTCCGGCACCACGAATGGATCGCAAGGACTGCTGAACGATGATGGACCACGACACTCTGCAAGAGCGCACCGAGAACTACCTGAAGTCGCTGATCTGCGAAGCGGCCGATGCGGCGCTCGTCTTCGATGCCGAAACGCCGTTCGGCGAGCTCGGCGTCAATTCGTTTCTCGTTCTCAAGATCCTCAAACGTCTCGAACAGGATTTCGGCACGCTGCCGAAGACGCTGCTGTTCGAGAATTTCAACGTCCGCGATCTGGCCCGATATTTCGTCAAGAAACACGCGGACACGTTGATGCGCAAATTCGGCGACGGCGCCGTGCAAGCGCCTGCCGCATCGGCGGTCGCCGCGCCTGCGGCGGTCGCACCAACGCCCGCGCCTGCCGTCGTCGCGGCACCGGCCGCGCCGATCGCTCCGGTGGCGGTCGCCCCGGTCGCCGTCGTCGAGCGCGCGCCGCCGCTGGTCGCGATCCGCCATCTCGACCGTTATCCGCAGCTGAAACAGCGCCGGCTCGAGATTTTCCACCAGTACAAGAACGAATCCTCGGTCTCCCGCGGCACCGCGACGATCGCGCCGCTGCTGTTCTTCGGCGAAGCGCAGCGCGGTTATTTCAACTGCGGCAAGGGCAAGGGCATCCTGCTCGCCTACGGCTACACCGGCCCCGAAGCGGATTTCCTGCCGCTGGCCGAGGAGCTGTACCGCTATTGCGACGCGAACGGTCTGCAGTTCAACCTCTTCGTCGAAGACCGCCTGCCGCCGCTGTGCGGCAAGACCTTCTCCGCGACGCCGTTCGGCGTGATGCAGCGCGTGCTCGATCTGCCGTCGTTCACGCTCGAAGGCCAGAAGATGCGCCGCCTGCGCTATCTGGTCTCCAAGTTCTCCAACACCGGCGCCTGCCGCACCGTGGAATATCACTGCGGCAGCGATCCGAAGACCGCCGAAGCGATCGCCGCGATCATCGACCAGTGGTGCGCCTCGCGCACGATGGTCAATCCGCTGATCCACGTCGTGAAGGACGAGATCCTCGCCGGCACCCTGGATCGCGAACATCGGGTGTTCCTCACCTACATCGACGACGTGCTGCAGAACGCGATCCTGGTGTCGCCGATGGCGGCCGGCGCCGGATACCTGATGGATCTCGAGTTCTACGGGCCGGACATGCCGCTCGGCGGCCTCGAATTCGCCATCGTCAACATCATCCAGACCCTGCGCGACGAAGGCTGCCAGGTCTTCAGTCTCGGCGGCACCTACGGTTGCAAGCTCGGCGATTCGCCCGACGCGGACCCCGCGATCGAGAGCATCCTCGAAGACCTGCGCCAGCAGAACATCTTCAACGATGCGGGCAATCTGCAGTTCAAGAACAAGTTCCGCCCCGAAAGCAAGGACATCTTCCTGTGCCGCGCGGTCGACGCCGGCCGCGCCGACAACGTGCTCGACATCATCCTGATGATCGCCGACCCGTCGACCAACCAGATCGACGAGCCGGTCGACCTGCCGCTCGCGGCGCCGGCACCGGTCCAGGCGACAGCCGCGGCGCCCGCAGCGGCAGTCGCGCCGGCGGTCACCGCCGAGATCACGGCCGATATCTCCGCCACGCCGCGCTGGCGCGCGCTGGAAGCGGCCGGCTTCAACCCGATGAACCTCGCCGCCGGCCAGGTCGATTTCGATCTCAAGACCGATTCGTGGGCGCAGTTGACGCTGCCGGCCATCGACCGGCAGATGGCGACGCTGTTCGCGCAGATCCAGCGTCCGGTCGACGTCAACGCGAGCCTGCGCCGGATCTTTCCGTTCGCCCATTTCACTCTGACCGCATCGGGCCGCGCCGCCGAGGATCTGTTCTGCCAGGCCTGGGACAGGAAGGGCCGGGTGCCGCAGAACATCCTGTTCCCCAGCACCATCTACCACCAGATCGACAAGGGTTTTTCGCCGCGCGAAATGCCCGCGGCCGCGGTCTTCGATCTGCAGGCCGACACGCCGTTCAAGGGCGACCTCGACCTCACCGCGCTGCAGGCCGAAATCGCCGCGTACGGCGCCGACATCGGCTATGTCTGCATCGAGTTGACCGACAACGCCGCCGGTGGCGGCGCGGTGTCGCTGGCGCATCTCGGACAGGTGAAAGCGCTGCTGGCGCCGCAGCGCATCCCGCTGGTCCTCGACGCCACGCGCGTGCTGGAGAATGCGCTGGTCGTGATCGAACACGATCCGGAATGGCGCGAAGCGCCGCTGTGGCAGGTCGCCGAAGCGCTGCTGTCGCAGGCCGACGCGGTCGTCGCCAGCCTGGCCAAGGATTTCTGCGTCAACAAGGGCGGCCTGATCGCCACCAACGACCAGGCATTGCACGATCGGCTGCAGGCGCTGCAACAGCGCGGCGGCACGGCGCTGGACGTCATCGATCGCAAGTGCATCGCGGCCTCGATGCAGAACCGCGCATTCATCGAAGCCCAGGTCCGTCGCCGCATCGAAGCGGTGCGCGCGCTGGGCCAGCGCCTCGCCGGGCAGGGGCTGCCGGTCGTGCGCCCGTCGCTGGCGCACTGCGTGCTGATCGACGTCAAGCGTATTCCCGAGTTCCGCGACCTCGCCGCGCCGGTGGCGTCGTTCACCGCCTGGCTGTATCTGGCGACCGGCATCCGCGCCGGTGCCCACAGCGTCGGCATGCAGCAGAATTCCTCGCTCAATCAGCTGGTGCGCCTGGCGATTCCGGTCGGCCTCAAGCCCGACGAAGTGAAGACGCTCGGCGATCGACTGATCGCCGCCTTCGCGAACAAGGTCAATCTTCCCGATCTCGTCGCCGCCGACGGCGTCGGCGATCTCAACGCCCGCCATGCGCTCGCGCGCCTGCTGGCGCCGACGGCGGTCGACGCGGCCGCAGCCGGCGTCGACCACGCGTCGCGGCCGCAGGCTTCGACGCAAGCATCGACGGCGCAGCCCGCCGCGACGCCACCGACCGCCGATGTCGCCAATGCAGCCAATGCCGCTGCGCCGTCGCCCGGCACCGCGCACCGCTCCGCCGAGAACACGCCTGCGGCGGAGCGCATGGACATCGCGATCGTCGGCATGGCCGCGCGTCTGCCGAAGGCCCGCAATGCCGAGGAGCTGTGGGCGAACCTGACCCAGGGCCGCGACTGCATCACAGAAATTCCGCAGTCCCGCTACGACCGCAGACGCAACCGCGATGCGCTCGGCCGTTACCGCGGCGGTTTCATCGACGATCTCGACCGCTTCGATTCGCTGTTCTTCAACATCTCGCCGCGCGAGGCCGAGACGCTGGATCCGCAGGAACGTCTGTTCCTCGAAGTGTCCTGGGAGGCGCTGGAAGACGCCGGCTATTACCCGGAAGCGTTCCAGAGCGAAGAGCTGGGCGCACGCCAGATCGGCGTGTATGTCGGCGCGGTGTGGGCGATGTACCAGATGGTCGGCGCCGAAGAGCGCCTGGCCGGCAACAAGGTGGTCGCGAATTCGTTCCTGTGGAGCATCGCGAACCGCGTTTCCTATTTCATGAACTTCACCGGCCCCAGCATCGCGGTGGATACCGCGTGTTCGGCCAGTCTCACCGCGATCCATCTGGCCTGCGACGCGATCCAGCGCGGCGAGTGCGCCGCGGCGCTCGTCGGCGGCGTCAATCTCGACGTGCACCAGTGCAAGCAGGAAATCACCGTCGCCGGCGGGCTGTTGTCCGAAGACGGCCTGTGCCGCGCCTTCGGTCGCGGCGCCAGCGGCTACGTGCCGGGCGAGGGCGTCGGCGCGCTGCTGCTCAAACCGCTGGCCCAGGCCAGGCGCGATCGCGACAACATCTATGCGGTGATCAAGGGCTCCGCGATCAGCCACGGCGGCCGCAACAGCGGCTTCTCGGTGCCGAATTCGAAGGCGCAGTGCGACGTCGTCACCACGGCGCTGAAGAAGGCCGACGTGGATGCGCGCAGCATCGGTTACATCGAAGCCCACGGCACCGGCACCGAACTGGGCGATCCGATCGAGATCTCCGGTCTCAATCAGGCGTTCGAACGCTACGACGTGCCGCAGCACAGCTGCGCGATCGGTTCGATCAAGACCAACATCGGCCATCTGGAAGCCGCGGCCGGCATCGCCGGCGTCTGCAAGACCCTGCTGCAGATGCGCCACAGGACGCTGGTACCGTCGCTGCATTCCGCCGATCTCAACGAGTTCATCGATTTCGCGCATTCGCCCTTCGTCGTCCATCAGGCGCTCTCGCCGTGGCAGCCGAAGACGGTCGACGGCGTGGTGTACCCGCTGCGCGCGGGCATCAGTTCCTTCGGTGCCGGCGGTTCGAACGCCCACGTCATCCTCGAAGCCGTCGACGCCGATGCCGATGCCGGCGCCGAAGGACGCGAACCGCGGATTTTTCCGCTGTCGGCGCGCAACGAGGAACAGCTGCGCCAGGCGGCGGAACGGCTCAAGGCCTTCGTCGAGACGCACCGCGACGATGTCGCGCCGCCGCGCCTGGACGACATCGCCTTCACCCTGCAGCTCGGCCGCAAATCCTTCGACCACCGCGTCGCCATCATCGCCGGCAGCCGCGAACAGCTGCTCGACAGGCTGCAGGCGTTCCTGACCAACGCGCGCGACGAGCACATCCTCGTCGGCCACGTGAAGAACGCCGAAGGCATCACCAAGCTCCTGAACCGCAAGGAGAAGGACGCCTTCATCGATCTGCTGGCGCAGTCGCGCGATCCGCAGAAGCTGGCGCAGCTGTGGATCGACGGACTGGTCTCCGACTGGCAGGGCATGCAGGCACAGAGCATGCAGGAACGGGGCTTGGGCCGGCGCATTTCGCTGCCGAGCTATCCGTTCGCCGACAAGCGTCACTGGCTGGAGCCCGCGGACGGCGCCTCGATGCTGATCGGTGCGTCCTCGACCGCCGCGCTGCATCCGCTGATCGACACCAACGAATCCACGTTCGAACGCCAGCTGTTCCGCAAGGTCTTCACCGATCGCGAATTCTTCATCTACGACCATCTGGTCTCCGACATCCCGACGCTGCCCGGCGTCGCCTATCTCGACTTCGCGCGCAAGGCCGGCGAAATCGCCGCCGGGCGCAAGGTCCGCCGGATCCGCAACATCCTCTGGGTCAGCCCGCTGACGGTCCAGAACGGCGTGCCCAACGAAGTCTTCATCGAACTGAAGCCCGCGGGCGACACGGTGATGTTCGAGGTCTTCAGCGAACGCGAGGGCGGCGGCAAACAGCTGTACTGCCAGGGCAAGCTGCAGTACGCCACCGCGCAGGAAGAGGCCGCCGAGGACGAATTCGTCGACCTCGAAGCAATCCGCGGACGCTGCGAAAAGGTCACCGACGCCGAACGCGCCTATCCGCAGTTCAGGACTCTCGGCCTGGGCCTCGGCCCGACGTTCCAGGGGTTGCAGGAGGTCTATCGCAATCCGCAGGCCAGCTTCGAAGTGCTCGGCGCGCTGAAGATCCCCGCGTTGGATGCGGTGCGGTTCGACGAGTTCGTGCTGCACCCGTCGCTGGTCGATTCCTCGTTCCAGGCGGCGATGGGCGCGCGTCTGGCCGACACCGGCGGCGAGATGTTCGTGCCGTATTCGCTGGGCGAAGTGGAGATCGTCCATCCGCTCACGCCGGTCTGCTACAGCTACGTCACCGATGCGAACGACGCCAGGAAATCGTCCAACGTCTCGAAGATGAACGTGCTCATCGTCGACGAGCACGGCAAGGTGCTGGTCCGGGTACGCGATTCGGTCGGCGTGCCGCTGCTCGACGTGCACGAAAAGCCGGGGCAGGGCGGTGCCGCGAAGGCGCCGGCCGCCGGCGATGGTTCGGCGTTCTCGACCCTGTATTACGGCACCGAATGGCAGTCGTCGGCGATCGAGCCGGTGTCCGCCGGCCCGGCGCCGGCCCAGACCATTCTGCTGTTCGTGCCGGACGCCGTCGGCGACGCGGCGTATCGCGCCCAGTTGGCGGCCTCGGGCGACACCGCCAGCCGGGTGATCGCGATCCAGCCGGGCGAGGGTTTCGCCCGCGTCGACGACGACCATTACCGTGTCGATGGCGGCCGCCGCGAAGATTTCGAGGCGCTGCTGTCCGCGCTGCGCGACACCGGCGGTTCGCCGCTGCAGGTGTGCTTCGCATGGTCGGCACTGCCGATGGCGAAGCACGATGCCGACGGCACCGCGCTGACCGAAGCGCAGCGCACGACCCGTGCGCTGGATCTCGGCGTGCGCGCGTTCCTGCACTTGTGCCAGGCGATCATCGCGCAGAAGCGCGAAGCCGATGTGCGCCTGAATTACGTGTACTTCAGCGATTCGAACGAACCGCAGCCGTACAACGAGGCCATCCAGGGCTTCGTGACCATCCTGCGCGCGGAAAGCCCCAAGCTCGCGTGCAAGGTGATCGAGTTCCAGCAGCCGGAACCGACCTTCGACGCCTCGGTGGTCGCTTCGCTCGCGCGCGAATTCGGCCAGGACACCAAGGCGCTGGCCGTGCGCTACGTCGACGGTCGCCGGTATCTGCGCCGGATCGAAGCCTGCCCGACGCCCGACGACGGGACCTTCACCGCGACGCCGATCCGGCACCGCGGCGCCTACGTCATCACCGGCGGTGCCGGCGGGCTCGGCCTGATCTTCGCGGAACATCTGGCGAAAGCCTTCCAGGCGCGCCTGGTGCTCAGCGGACGCAGCGCCCTGAAGAGCGACATCGAGGCCACGCTGGAAACCCTGCGCGCCGCCGGCGCGGAGATCGAATACGTCCAGGCCGACGTGTCCGTCCGCGAGGATGTCGAACGCCTCGTCGGCACCTGCCGCGAGCGCTACGGCGCGGTCCACGGCATCATCCACAGCGCGGGCGTGCTGCGCGACGCCTACATCCGCAACAAGACCTGGGAGGACATGGCGGCGGTCTTCGCGCCGAAGGTCCTCGGCGCGGTCCTGCTCGACGAAGCCACGCGCGGCGATGCGCTCGATTTCTTCGTGATGTTCTCGTCGCTGGCGGCGCTCGCCGGCAACGCGGGGCAGAGCGATTATTCGTTCGCGAACCATTACATGGACGCGTTCGCCGCGCAGCGCAACGCCCGTGCGCGCGACGGCGTCCGCCATGGCAAGACCCTCAGCATCAACTGGTCGATCTGGGCCGAGGGCGGCATGCGTCTGGACGAGCAGACCGCCCTGTTCTTCGAACGCAACCTCGGCATCAAGGCGCTGGAACGCGACATCGGCGTGCAGGCTTTCATGCTCGGCCTGCAGACCGAACTGTCGCACCTCGCGGTCATGCAGGGCGTGCGCGAGAAGATCGAGCGCGCCTGGGGCATCGGCGTGCCCGAAGTCGCCGCGCCGGTCGCGGCCGCACCGGCCGCGCAGGCCGGCGCGACTCCCGCCGCGGGCGCACCCGCGGCGGCGGCGGGCGGTGGCGACGATCTCACCCTCGCGGTCCAGGATGCGCTGTCGCGCATCGTCATGGATTTCCTCAAGATCGATGCCGACGATATCGATCTCGACGCGATCCTGCTGGATCTGGGCTTCGATTCGATCGGTCTCACGTCCTTCAGCAATCTGGTCAACGAGAAATACGGCCTCGACATCACCCCGGTCACGTTCTTCGAATATCCCAACATCCGCGAGATCGCGAAGCATCTCGCCCAGGATCACCGCGACAACATCCTGCGCGTGCACGGCCAGAGCGCGCAGGCACCTGCGGCATCGGCGGCGCCGCGCGCGGATGCGGCCGCCGCTCCGGAACAGGCGGCCATCGGCTTCAAGAAGAAGCTGGACATCGTCGAGGCGCCGCTGTCCGCGGCGGCCGCCGACGGTGCGGGTGGCGGCGGCAGCTTCGCGCCGCAGCGCCGGTTCGTCGAGCGCCCGATCGCGATCGTCGGCATGAGCGGCGTGATGCCGCAGGCCGACGATGTCGACGAATACTGGGAGAAGCTGCGGAACGCCGAAAACAACATGGTCACGCTGATCCCGCCCGACCGCTGGGACTGGGAGGCGTACTACGGCGATCCGATGGCCGAGAAGAACAAGACGCTGTCGAAGTGGGGCGGCTTCATGCGCGAGGTCGACAAGTTCGACCCGCTGTTCTGGGGCATTTCGCCGCGCGAAGCGGAAATGATGGATCCGCAGCAGCGCATCTTCCTGGAGAGCGTCTGGGGCGCGGTCGAGGATTCCGGACACAAGGTCTCCGACCTCGCCGGCACCAAGACCGGTCTGTTCGTCGGTGCGGCGACCCGCGACTACATCGACATGATGGTGATGAACCACGCCGAGCTGGACGGCTATTCCGCCTCCGGCACGTCGCACGCGATCCTGGTCAACCGCGTCTCGTTCCTGCTCGACATCCATGGCCCCAGCGCGCCGCTGGACACCGCCTGCTCCAGTTCGCTGGTGGCGCTGCACCGCGCGATCGAATCGATCCACACCGGCAGTTCCGACATGGCGATCGTCGGCGGCGTGCAGGTCATGCTCACGCCCGCGGGCCACATCTCCTTCGGCGCGGCGGGCATGCTGGCCGACGACGGCAAGTGCAAGACCTTCGACGCGCGCGCCAACGGTTACGTGCGCGGCGAAGGCTCGGGCGCGATCTTCATCCGTCCGCTGGAAGACGCGATCGCCGACGGCGACCACATCTACGCCGTGATCAAGTCCACCGCCGAGAACCACGGCGGGAAGGCGACGATGCTGACCGCCCCGAACCCGAACGCGCAGGCAGATCTGCTGGTCGAGGCCTACGAAAAGGCCGAGATCGATCCGCGCAGCGTCGGTTATCTGGAATGCCACGGCACCGGCACCGGCCTGGGCGATCCGATCGAGATCCAGGCGATGAAGAAGGCGTTCTCGGATCTCTACCGCAAGCATCAGCTGCCGCCGCCGACCAAGCCGCACATCGGCCTGACCTCGGCCAAGACCAACATCGGCCACCTCGAAACCGCCGCCGGCATCGCCGGCATCCTCAAGGTGCTGCTGTCGATCAAGCACAAGCAGATCCCGGCGCTGCTGCACTTCGAGAAGCTCAACCCGTACATCAATCTCGACAACACGCCGTTCTACCCGGTCGCGAAGACGCAGGACTGGGAACCGGCGCTGGACGATCAGGGTAGGCCGTACCCGCGTCGCGCCGGCATCAGTTCCTTCGGCTTCGGCGGCGCGAACGTGCATATCGTGCTGGAGGAATACCTCGACGCGCAGGTCCGTTCGCAGGAACGTCCGCGCGGGCCGCACCTGATCGTGCTGTCGGCGAAGAACGCCGATCGGCTGCGGGCCAACGCCGGCCGCCTGGCGGCGTATCTGGCGAAACACGTCGACGACGAGCTCGCCGACGATCTCGCGGACATCGCCTACACCCTGCAGATCGGGCGCGATGCGATGCCCGAACGCATGGGACTGGTCGTCGAATCCACCCGGGAATTGATCGAACGGCTGCAGGCCTACGTCGACGGCGATGCCGGAAAAGCCGGCGTGAAACAGGCCAGCGTCCGTCGCAAATCGGACACCAAACCCACCGATGCCGACACCATCGCGCAGTGGCTGCGCGAACGCGATCTCGCGGCGCTGCTGGATGTCTGGCTGAAGGGGCAGGAGCCCGCGTGGAAGACGCTGTACGCCGGCTACGCCATGCGCCGCTGCGCGCTGCCGACGTACGCCTTCGCGCGCGAACGCTATTGGTTCAGCAGCGATCCCGAAAAAGTGACCGCCGGCACCCAGGCGATCATGCATCCGCTGCTGCATCGCAATGTCTCGGTGTTCGGGCGGCAGTCGTTCGCGTCCGACTGTGCGGTGCTCGAGAAGTCGCTGCGCGGCACGGCGCTTCGTTCCGACGCCGGACTGCCCGACCTGCTGCCGGTCGACATGGTCCGACTGGCGGTGCGGGAATCCCTGGGCGACGACGGCCGCACGGCGCGCATCGAATTGCGTTCTCTGGCGTGGACGGGCGAACCGGCGACACCGGGCGGCACAGTCTCCGCGAATCTGTACGCGACCGGCCGCAGCGGCTTCGACTTCGACGTGAGCGTCGCGGGCGCGGACGGCGAGTCGGTGTTGTGCGAAGGCTCCGGCGATTACGAAGCTGGCGAAGATCCGGGCCGCATCGAAGTGGCGCAACTGCGCACGCTGTTCTGCGGCGAAGTCCACGACGCCGCGAATTTCTACGGCGCGATGGTCGATGCCGGCATGGTCCGCGACCGGCTGCCGGATGGCGTGGTCGCCTGTCATCGCGGCGAGCGGCAGCAACTGCTCGAATTCCGCCTGCCGCCCGCGCCGGAAGGCACGGGCGAAGCGTCCGATGCGCTGGACACGTTCGCCTTGCTCTCGCTCTCGCATCTGGCCGCTCTCGATCATCTGGCCGGCGACGGCGTTCCGCCATCGGCGACGACCCTGCTCGCGCTCGAACGCATCGCGTTCGCGCCGGTCGGTGCCCGTGAGGGCATGATCTGGGTGCGTTCGGCGCGCGGCGGTCGCCATGACGGTCGCGTCGCGATCGACATCGACGTGATCGATGCCGAAGGTCGCGTGCTGATCAAGATCAAGGGTCTGACCATCGGCTGCCCGTCGACGCCGGACGCCGCACGCACGCACGACGAAGAATTCGCCTCGATGCTGGAATCGCTCTACGCACCGGGTCGCCCGCCGGCGTCCGATGCGATGGCGCAGCGCATGGCGGGTCTGCAGTTCGAGGATGCGCTCGACGCGATCTACGAGACGGGCGCGACCTGATGGACATCGCATCCTCATCACCGAAGCCGTGGCGCGATGCGTCCCGCCACACCGGCAATCACGGCATGCGGACATCGGTCGCGACGCCGCGGACACGGGGCTCGCGGGCACGCGGCGCCCGCGCGAACCGGCTCGAAAACCGGGTCGGAAACCCGATTGATCGCACTACTCTTCGGCTTGATACTACCGGGCCGGAAAATCGGCCGAATCACCCGCATCGCGGGTCTTCGAACATGGAGCGTTGAATGCAGAATCTGGCGACACTCATCGAGGGTTGGGCCGATCGCGCCGATCGCACCGCGATCGTCTGCGACGGCGAGACGCTCGACTATGCGCAGTTGCACGCGAAGATCGCCCAGTGGCGGCATCGCCTGCAGGCGGAAGGCATCGCGCCGGGCGCATGCATCGCGATGCGCGGGCAGGTCTCCGGCGACATGATCGGTCTGCTGTTCGCGCTGGTCGAAAACGCGAACATCGTGGTGCCTTTCCTTTCCGCGACCAACTTCGAAGTGGAAGAGGCGCTCGAGACCGCATGCGTCGATGGCGTTTTCGAGTTTTCCGGCGACGGCGGCAGTCAGTACACGCACTGCGGTTACGGCAAGGAGCACCCGCTGCTGGATCGCCTTCGCGGCGAACCCAGGGAAGCCGGGCTCATCCTGTTCACGTCCGGATCGACCGGCAAGAACAAGGCCTCCGTGCATCGTTTCTCGCGACTGTTCGCGAATGTCCTGCAGAAGCCGGGCGCCGCCTTCCGCACCCTGATCTTCCTGATGTTCGACCATATCGGCGGCATCAATACGCTGCTGCATGTGCTGTGCAACGGCGGCACCGCGGTCTTCGTCGCGGATCGCTCGGTCGCCGCGGTCTGTCATGCGATCGAGTCGCAGCGCGTTCAATTGCTGCCGACGACGCCGACCTTCCTCAACATGCTGCTCATTTCGGATCAGCGCAAGGGCTACGATCTGTCGTCGCTGGAGTTGATCACCTACGGCACCGAGCCGATGTCGCTGGCCACGCTGAAGGCGTTGACCGAAGCCTTGCCCGGCGTTCGCTGCAAGCAGACGTACGGGCTGACCGAAGTCGGCATCCTGCCGACCCGGTCCGAGGACGCCGGCTCCACCTGGATGAAGGTCGGCGGCGAGCACCATCAGGTCCGGATCGTCGACGGCATTCTCTGGATCCGCACCGAGGCCGCCATGCTCGGCTATCTCAACGCGCCATCTCCCTTCGACGATGAAGGTTGGCTCAACACCGGCGACATGGTCGAAGAGCGCGATGGCTACATGCGCATCCTCGGACGCAAGTCGGAGATCATCAACGTCGGCGGCGAGAAGGTGTACCCGAGCGAGATCGAGAATCTGATCCTGCAGGTGGAGAACATCAGCGATGTCGTCGTCAGCGGCAAGCCGAGCGCGCTGACCGGCTTTCTCGTCATCGCCACGGTACAACTGATCGAGCCCGAGCCTGCGGCGGAGGTCGAGCGGCGCGTGCGTGCGTACTGTCGAGAACATTTGCCGCCGTACAAGGTGCCGGTCGCGGTCAAGCTGACCGAGGATGCCTTGTTCAGCGCACGATTCAAGAAAACCCGTCGGCCGGCGGCACCCGCTGCGCAGGACGCTGTCATGAATGCCAACAGGGAGCAGGAAAGTGCCGAGTGAGAAAAAAGTGGTCGTCATCAGCGGCGGCAGCCGCGGACTGGGACAGGCATTGGTGCAGGACCGGCTCGACGCGGGCGACATCGTCGCCACGTTCAGCCGTTCCAGCAACGGCTTCATCGATGAGATGCGCCGGGCCGATCCGAACGGCGAGCGCTTCCATTGGGAAGCGATCGAGGGCACCGACCTCGACGGGGTCAGGGCCTTCGGCATGAGCGTCATGCGCCGCTACAAGCGCATCGATGCCCTCATCAACAATGCCGGCGTCGGCACCGAGGGACTGCTGACGATGACGTCGGAGCGCGACATCCATCTGGCGCTGACCCTGAATCTGGAGTCGACCATCGTGCTGACGCGCACCTGCCTCAAGGCGATGATCGCGGAGCGGCGCGGCGGCAGCATCATCAGCATCTCCTCGGTCAACGCTCTGCGCGGCCACAAGGGGCTGTCGGTCTACAGCGCGACCAAGGCGGCGCTGCTGGGCTTCACGCGCAGCCTCGCCAGCGAGGTCGGGCCGCAGGGGGTCACCGTCAATGCGATCGCTCCCGGGTTCTTCGAAAGCGACATGGTCGGTCACCTGACCGACGCGCAGCGCGCCCGCATCATCCGCCGGACACCGATGCGCGCCATGTGCACCACCCAGGACATCGTCGACTGCGCGCGTTTCCTGCTGTCGACGCGCGCCATCACCGGACAGACCCTGTCGGTGGATGGCGGTTTCTCGTGCTAACGCCCAGCCCCCGTCGCTGGCCCTTCCGTTCAACCCGTCCGATCAACACGATCCCAGGAACACCATGAGCGAACATCAGCAGATCATCTACGACACCCTCCGTCGCGTCGCCGAAGAGGAAGGCCTGCAACTCGGCACCATCAGCGATGCCAGCGCCCTCATCGACAGCCTCGGATTCCGCTCGCTGCATATCGCCCGCATTCTCGCGATCCTGGAAATCGAGTTTTCCTACGACCCCTTCGCGAGCGGCGACGTGCCGATCACCGGCCTGCGCACGGTCGGCGATCTCTGCGCCGCCTACGAGCGCTGATCAGACGATTTCAAGGAGGCGATCGATTCCCGCACCGGCCACGTCGCGTGGCGGGCTCGATGGCATCGATCGGAGCAGGATTCGGAATGGACAAGCAGCACAGCGACATCGCCATCATCGGAATGGCCGGGCGGTTTCCCGGCTCGGCCTCGACGCATGAATACTGGACCAACCTGTGCGCAGGTCAGTCCGGCATCACCACGCTGTCTTCCGAAGAACTGCTGGCGCAGGGGATCCCAGCGAAGACCTTGGCCGATCCGAACTATGTGAAGGTCGCGCCGCTGCTCGCGGACCACGACTGCTTCGACGCGGAGTTTTTCTGGGTTCCGCCGCTCGATGCCGAAATCATGGATCCGCAGCATCGGTTGCTGCTCGAATCCGCGTGGGCGGCGATGGAAGACGCCGGTTATCCGCCCGATACGCAGGCCGCCCGGGTCGGCGTGTTCGCCGGTTCCGGCGGCATCGTTTCCAGCCATCTGCTGTCGTGCACCGACCACTATCCCGAGGTCATCGGCAAGACCGGAGGCAACTGGCACGTCGGCAACGACAAGGACTTCGTCCCGACGCGCCTGTCTTACAAGCTGAATCTGCGCGGCCCGAGCGTCGCGGTGCAGACCGCATGCTCGACTTCGCTGGTCGCGGTGCATCTGGCCTGCCAGAGCATCCGGCTGGGCGAGTGCGACATGGCCTTGGCCGGTGCGGTCAGCGTGCGCACGCCGCACCGTGCCGGTTACATGTACGAAAGCGGCAACATCCTCTCCGCCGATGGGCAGGTCCGCGCCTTCGATGCCAACGCGCGCGGCGTCGTGTTCGGCAGCGGCGTCGGCATGGTCCTGCTCAAGCCGCTGGAACGCGCGCTGGCCGACGGCGATTGCATCCATGCCGTGATCAAGGGTTCGGCCATCAACAACGACGGCGGCCAGAAGATGAGCTTCCTGGCCACCAAGGTCGAAGGCCAGCTCGACTGCATGCGCACCGCGCTCGACAACGCCGGCGTGCCCGCCGAAAGCATCGGCTACATCGAGGCGCACGGCACCGGTACGGCGATGGGCGATCCGATCGAAGTCCTCGCGCTCAGCCGCCTGTTCCGTGCCGAAACCCAGCGCCGCCAGTTCTGCGCGATCGGATCGGTCAAGAACAACATCGGCCATCTCGACATCGCAGCCGGCATGGCGAGCCTGATCAAGGCCGCGATGTGCCTGAAATTCCAGCGCATTCCGCCGTGCGTCAATTTCGCCACGCCGAATCCGAAGATCGATTTCGAGAGCAGCCCGTTCCACGTCAACACCGATCCGATCGAATGGCCGGAGGCCGCCACGCCGCGCCGCGCCGCCATCAACTGCCTCGGCATCGGCGGCACCAATGCCTTCATGGTGCTGGAGGAACCGCCGCCGCAGCCGCAGCCGGTGCGTCCGGCGGCGACGCCGCGCATCGTCGTGCTGTCGGCGAAGACCGAGGCCGCGCTTTGGCGCAAGGTCGCCGATCTCATCGCCTGGCTGCACACCGGCAAAGGCGAACATCTCGACGATATCGCCTTCACGCTCGCCACGGGCCGCAGCCCGTTTCCGCATTGCTGCGCGCTGGTGGTGAACGATGTCGGCGATCTGCTCGCCCGGCTCGAGCGCCTGAACCGGCATCGGCGCGCGCCCGACTGTTTCGTCGGCAGCGAAGCCGAGCGTTCCGGCAACGCGACGCCGGGCCTCGACGAGTTCGCGCATTTTCTGGTGCAACAGGTGCTCGGCGGTCTGCCGGCCGAAGACCTGCGCAGCAAGCTGCTCGCGCTCGCGGATCTGTACTGCCGCGGGGCGAAGGTGTCGCTGGATGCCTTGTTCGCAGGCTCCGGCGCGCGGCGCATCGCGCTGCCCACGTATCCCTTCGAGAAAAGACGCTTCGCCATCCCGAAACGGCAGGAGGGCGCCGCGTCGCAACAGATCGCGGCGGGCAAGGTATCGGTCCTGCATCCGCTGCTGCACGCCAACGCGTCCGATCTCTCGGGTCCGATCTTCACGTCCGAGTTCGACGGCGAGGAATTCTTCCTGCGCGATCACGTGGTGCTCGAACGCCGCGTGCTGCCCGGCGTGGCCTACATCGAAATGGTGCGCGCCGCCGCGGCGCGGGCGCTGCCGGGTGGGGCGAAGACGCTCGAATTCCAGGATCACGCCTGGATCCAGGCGGTGGTGGTCGACGATGCGTTCGCGCTGAAAGTGGTGCTGCACGACAAGGGCGAAGACGAGGACGGCGGCCGCTGGCTCGAATACGAAGTCGTCTCCGAAAGGGAGGGCGTCGAAACGCCGCACGCCCGCGGAACCGTCCGCTGCAGCGCGGAAGTCCTCGACGCCGAGCCGTTGGATCTCGCCGCGGTCGGCGAGGCCATCAAGGGCCCGGACCGTGATCGCAATGCCCTGTACGCGCGTTTCGAGTCGCTGGGTTTGCACTACGGGCCGACGATGCAGGGCATCGTCGACCTGCGCAGCGACGGCGACGAAGTGATCGCGCGCCTGCATCTGCCGGGCGCGGCGGATCCGCGTCTCGGCCTGCACCCCGCGATGATGGATTCGGCGATGCAGTGCACGATCTGCCTGCTCGCGGGCCTGGACGACGACAGCGGTTCGGCGCTGATGCCGTTCGCGTTCGACGACATGATCGTCCACGGCGACACCACCGAGGACATGTGGGTCTGGGTGCGCCGCACGCCCGGCGCGCCCGTCACCGGCATGCCATCGCTGGATATCGATCTGGTCGACGACCAGGGCCTGCCGCGCGTGAGCATCCGTGGCCTGGTGTCGCGCACGGTCGCATCGGCGCCGGTCGGCGTACCGACGCGCGCCGTCGCCGCTGCGCCGGCGCTCGCGAAGCCGCTGGCGACCGCCGCACCCAGACCCGCCCTGCACGCGCTGGTGCCGATCTGGAATCCGGTCCGCTTCGGACGCGACGCGGTGGCACCCGCGCCGGGCGAACGCTGTCTGCTGCTCGGCGGCGACGATGCGCTGTTCGCCTGGCTGCGTACGGCGCCGATCGAACTGCGGCATCAGCCGATCGCCGCAGGCGATTCGATCGAACGGATCGAGCGTCTGCTGTCCGATGGCGGATTCGATCATCTGCTGTGGTTCGCACCCGATGCGGCCGTCGGCGATCACGACGCGATCGTTCCCGCCCAGGAGGCGGGCGTGCTCGCGCTCTTCCGCATTCTCAAGGCGCTGAGCCGGCTCGACTGGTTCGAGCGCGAACTCAAGTTCACGGTCGTCACCCGCCGCGCGCTGCAGGTCTTCGACGACGAACTGGTGGCGCCGCATCATGCCGGCGTGCACGGCATGGTCGGCAGCGTCGCCAAGGAGCTGCCGCTGTGGCGCTTCCGGCTGCTCGACATCGAATCCACCGCCGATCTCGACCCGCGCGAAATCCTCGCCTTGCCCTGGGACGAGCAGGGCAGAGGGCTGGCGTTCCGCTGCAACGAATGGTTCCGCCAGGAATTCGCCGATGTCGGCCACCTGTCCCATACCCGCCCCGCGTATCGGCAGAACGGCGTCTACGTCGTGATCGGCGGCGCCGGCGGTCTGGGCGAAGTCTGGACGCGGCACATGGTCGCGCACTACGGCGCCGAGGTGATCTGGATCGGCCGTCGGCCGCAGGATGCCGACATCGAAGCGAAGCTCGATGCGATCGCGGCGCTCGGCCGCAGGCCGCACTATGTCTCCGCGGACGCCACCGATGCGGCGGCGCTGACGGCGGCGGTCGCGGCGCTCCGCGAACGCTTCCCGCGCATCGACGGCGTGGTCCATTCCGCGCTGGTGCTGAAGGATCAGACGGTACGCGCGATGGACGAGTCCGTTTTCCGCCAGAGCCTCGCGGCCAAGGTCGACGTCAGCGTCAACATCGAGCGCGCCTTCGCCGGCCTGGATCTCGATTTCGTGCTGTTCTTCTCGTCGGTGGCGTCGTTCCACCGCGACGCCGGCCAGTCGAACTACTGCGCCGGCTGCACCTTCAAGGACAGCTTCGCGCAGGCCATGCGCGCACGGCATCCGTACCCGGTCAAGATCGTCAACTGGGCCTACTGGGGCAGCGTCGGCGTCGTCACCGACGCGTTCTATCGCAAGCGCATGGAAGGCATGGGCATCGGCTCGATCGAGCCGGACGAAGCGCTGCGCGAGCTGGAAGCGTTCGTCGCTTCCGACATGGAGCAGCTGGCGTTGATCAAGGTGATCTCCCAGCGCGCGCTCGACGATCTGTGGGTGTCGGAGGAGGTCCGGTATTACCAGGATCACGACGCCTCCGGCGGACACGGCGGCGAGGTGCTGGTCGCATCGTGAATCGAACGCACATGAACGTATCGGACATGGAATCGCCTCCGCACCGCTCCGCTTCCCTCCCGCACCCGTCCCACGGGCGCGGGACGGCGTCGATGCGGCCTGCGCTTCGCCATCGCCGTCGACACGATCGACGGCGGGGGTTGTGTCATCATCGAGCCCGAGGGTTTGCGCTTCAGCCGCCCCGAAGACATGGAATCGCCGTATGCGGCCAGGGACGAACTCGAATCCCCGCTGGAATCGATCGACGCATCGAACGCCCCTTCGCCATGCGGCGAAGGGGCGCGGGCACGACTGCGTATCGAACCCGGTACGGGACGAGATCCACAAAGCGCACGAGACCTGAATGAAAATCGCATCTTTTCCAGTCGCGCGCGCGCGCGAAACGGGCTGTCGCCCGGAATCCCGACCGTCGCGACCGATCGCGTCGATGGCGGTCTCCCTGCTGGCCCTCGGAGTGGCCTTCGGTGCCTGTGCGCAGACGCCGCAGCCCGAGCCCGCGCCCGATCCCGACAGCGATTTCCTCGAAGACGTCGTCATCGACCTGCCCACGGAGACGCCATCGGCGGCACCGACCGCAGGCGGCGACGACGTTCCGGCCGCGGCGCCGCCGTCGCAGGACACCGACACGACCGTCGACTTCGATGACGTCGAAATCGATGTCGGTCCGGGCATGGGCGATCCTTCGGGTCAGGCGTCCGAGAACCAACCGCCCTTCGGCGAGACGCCCGCGGACCCGATCTCCGAGGGGCCGGTATCGACGACCGACGATGCGAACCCCGGCACAGCCACGGTGGACGAAGACAGCCCGCTCGCCGCCTGGCTCGATCCGCTGCGCATCAGTCTCAAACACGAAGTCTCCTACAAATTCGCCTCGCCTCGACGCGTGGTGAACAATCGGTCCTCGGTGCGGCTGGAGTATTCCAAGGCGCTGACCAGCAATCTGTATCTCCGTCTGGACACCAAGCTCAACCTGCACTGGGGCAACGATCATCGCGCCAAGGCCAAGGACGAGGACCCCTTCCGCGAACTGGTCACCCGCGAGGCCTACCTGCAGAGCAGTTTCGGCAACACCAGCTTCCGGGTCGGCTACCAGATCCTGCCGTGGGGCGTTTCGGAAGGCGGCGCGATCACCGACGAAATCAGTCCGCGCAACAGCGCGGAGTTCTTCTTCATCTCGCTGGAAGAGTCCCGCGTCGGGCAGCCGATGCTCGCCATGGATCACTTCGGCGATTCGGGGCAGTGGACCGCGTTCTTCGTGCCGCGGCCCGGTTACAACAAATATCCGGACAGCGGGTCCGAGTACGACATCCCCGGCGCCTTCGACAGGAACGCGCCGGACGACGACTGGGACAGCGCCGGCACCTACGAATTCGGGGCGCGCTGGAAGCGCACGTTCGGCAAGAGCGACATCAGCCTGATGGCGGCGCGGCTGATCGACAACGATTATCTGGTGCGTCAGCAACGACTGCGCATGTACGGTCTGACCGCGAACATCGCGATCGACAACCTGCTGCTGCGCGCGGAAGTGGCGCTGAAGCAGCCGCGGGCGTTCTTCGCGAGTTCGGCCACCGGCAGCGGCCTCACGGTCGTCGAAAGCGACCAGTTCGATTCGTCCTTCGGCTTCGATTATTCGCCGGGCGGGCGGACGCTCATGTACAGCGCCGAAGTCGTCTGGAGCCGTCTGCTGGACTGGAACGGCGACATCGTCGGACGCGAGCAGGACGAATACTCGCTGATCGGCGCGGTGACCAACCGGTTCTTCAACGACGACCTGACCCTGAGCTGGCTGACGATCTACAGCAGGCCGTACACCAGCATCCGCCACCGGTTCCTCAGTTCTTATCTGATCGACGACAACTCCACGGTCTATTTCGAATTCTTCTACCCCGACGAACGCGACGAACGCAGCGGGAGCTGGCCGTATCGCGACCAGAAGCAGTTCGTCCTTCGATATCAATACCAGTTCTAGCGCCAGCGAGATGGATCACGCCATGCAGATGCCCGTTCAAGACGTATCGAAAAAAATCCTGTCGAAGCAGATCGACAAGCAGGATGCCATGCGCTTGTTCCAGTCTCTGGACAGGGAGGCGCAGTCGCAGGTGCTGGCGATCCTCCGCCGTGCGGACGGCATCGCGCAGGCGCACGACGGCCATGGCGCGCCGCGCCCCCTGAAGGCGCTCGACCCGCGCGAGCTGACCGACGAGCACCGCGCCTGGATCGCCGCGCTCGTCGAGCGGTACGACCGCTTCGTGCCGAAGTCCAGGGCCCATGCGCTCGAACACCGGGCCCACGCCGTCGACGGGCGTCGCGCCTCGCGCCCGATCGATGCGCTGAAGTCGCTCGACTTCCCGATCGCCTGCACCCGGGCCGAAGGCGCATACGTCCACGACGCCGACGGCAACCGATACATCGACATTTCCGCCGACATGGGCGCGAACCTGTTCGGACACCGCGCGCCCTTCCTGATCGATGCGGTGAAGGACGCCCTGGATCGGGGCACGCCGCTGACCGGCGATTGCGGCATGCGCTTCCGGGCCTGCGCGTCGTTCTGCGCGATCACCGGGCACGAGCGCGCGCTGTTCACGCCATCGGCAGGCGAAGCGCTGACGCTCGCGCTGCGCATCGCGCGCGCATCGACCGGCCGCAGGAAGATCGTCCTGTTCGGCGACGGTCATCGCGACGTCTCGGATGCCGAGGCGGTCATCGGTGACTTCGGCGACCAGATCATCGCGTTGAACGACGGCGACATGGCGTCGCTCGACGCGATCGAGCGGCGGGCCGGCGAGATCGCCGCCGTGCTGGTCGATCCGGCGCGATCGCGCCATGCGCCCGGTCGGTCGGCGGAATTCCTCAAGGCGCTCCGCCAGCTGACGGTCGAGAAGAACATCGCGCTGATTCTCGACGAGACCATCAGCGGTTTCCGGGTCTGCCCGCACGATGCGCAGCGCCGCTTCGGCATCCAGGCCGACATGGCCGTCTACGGCGACATCGTCGGCGGCGGCCTGCCCACGGGCGTCATCGCGGGAACGTCGAAATACATGGATACGATCGACGGCGGCGCGGGGCCTTCCGTCGATGACGGCAAGCCGGACGCGCGGCGCGCGGCGATCGCCGCGCCCTTTGTGCAGAACGCGCTGACGGCCGTCGCCGCCGTGGCCTTCCTGGAAGAAATCGGGACGCGCTGCGGCGATGGCGCGCAGTCGTGCGGCGGCAGCGCCTGCTTCCAGCGCGCCCTGGCCGAGAAGACCGCGCGGCTGGCCGACGCGCTGCATGCGTTCTTCGATGAAGAACGTCTGGCGGTGGCCGTCGAGACCTTCGGTTCTTCATTCCGCTTCCGCTTCGTCGACGGCGAGCGAGGTTTGACCGCAGCGCTGTTCTCGATCCTGCTGCGCATGGAAGGCCTGCGGACCGACGACCGGGGCGACTGCTTCCTGAGCACGGCCCACACCGACGAGGACATCGAAGCGCTGATCGCCGGCGTGAAGACGAGCCTGTCGAACCTCAAGCGCAGCGGGTTCTTCCGCGAACGCGATGAGCGACCGACCCCCGAAGCCGCAGCGCCGCCCGCAGCCGCGGCATCCGCGCCGCCGCAGTCCGGCGATGCGACGCCCCTCGGCGCGTCGCCCCGCAAAGAAATGGAGCGCCTGCGGGCGCTGCTCGCCGCCGACCTCGCGTTGGCAGAAGAATCAGGGAATTATTGAGATGAGCGCTGTCGCGGAACCGACATTGTTGGACACGATCGCCGGTACGGTCGCGTCCACCCTGAAAATCCCGGTCGATCGACTGGACATCGATGCCGACTTCGATTCGTTCGGCATGGACTCGATCATCGCGATCGAGGTGATGACGAACCTGAGCAAACAGCTCAACGTGCCGATCACCCCGGCGCAGATGACGGCGGTCACGTCGATCCGCGAACTGGCCGGCGCCATCGGCAGTGCGATGAACAAGGCTCCGGCCGCACCGAAGCCGAAGCCTGCCGCGGCCGCAGCGCCTGCCACGCCCGCGCCCCCGGCCGCAGCCAAGGCACCGGCGGCGTCGCCCGCAGCGGGTGCTGTCCCGCGCCGTCGTGCGGACGCGCGGCGGCAACCGCGCGCCGACGGGGCAGGGGGGCTGCAGCGCATGCTGGCCTTCGTCCGCGACGAATACGGCCTGGACCTGCACGGCGAGCGCTTCGCCTCCAGAGAGGCGTTGATCGAGCATCTGCTGGCGCACCATGCCGATGCGCTCGCGCATTACTACGGGCTGTCGGTCGATGAGCGCGCGGCCGAGCCCGCCGAAGCGCGAACGGTCGCGCTGCCGGCCGGCGGCCTCGACATCGCGGTCGTCGGCATGGCCTGCAAGTTCGCGGAGGCCAATACGCCGGAAGCGCTCTGGTACAACCTGATCGAACAGCGCTCGCTGATCATGCCGCTGAAGGGCGACCGCTGGGGCACCGTCGACGCCGACGCCGCGCCGCGCTGGGGCGCACGCATCGATGAGGTCGATCTGTTCGACCCCGCCTTCTTCGGCCTCAGCGAAGACGAAGCCCGCCTGTGCGACCCGCAGGAACGTCTGGTGATGCAGGCGCTTTACCACGCGCTGCAGCACGCCGGCCTGCGTGCGGATACCCTGCGCGGTACCCGCACGGGTCTCTTCCTCGGTTATGCCTACGCCGAATACGAGCATCATCTGCGCCGCAATCTGCACCGCATTCCCGGCGCGCCGCCGCTCAGCTCGTCCAGTCCGATCTACTACCTCGCCAACCGCCTCTCGTTTCTGTACGACTTCCAGGGCCCGAGCGAGGTGATCAACGCCAGCTGCGCCTCGTCCGCGCTCGCGATCCACCGCGCCTGCCAATCGTTGGCGCGGGGCGAGTGCGACGTGGCCATCTGCGGCGGCGTGTCGCTGAATCTCTTCGAAGGCGACTACGCGGCGATCGCGCGCTACGGCCTGCTGTCGCCCGACGGCACCTGCGGCGTGTTCGACGACGCCGCCAACGGTTTCACCCGCAGCGAAGGCGTCGGCCTGCTGGTACTGACGCGGCTGGACGACGCCGAGCGCGACAACCGCCGCATCTTCGCCAAGATCATCGCGACCCACCAGAACAACCGCGGCAACGCCAGCTTCATCTCCGAGATCAAACACGAATCGATCACCCGGGTGATCTCCGATTGCTACGAGATGCACGGCATCGCGCAGAACTCGGTCCGCTACATCGAAGTCCACGGCTACGCCACCAAGTGGGGCGATTCCTTCGAGTTCGAGGGCATCAGGAACGCATTCGATGCGCCGACCGACGGCGGGAAGAACTGCGCGCTCGGCAGCATCAAGGGTTATATCGGCCATACCGAGCCGGCCAGCGGCGTGGCCAGCGCGATGAAGGTCGCGCTGTCGCTGTACCACAAGCAATTTCCCGCCACGACCACCAAGAGAACGCTCAACAGCTTCATCGACATCGAATCGAAATCGCATCCGCTGTACATCGCCGATCGTCCGCTGCCGTTCGAGGAACTGCGCCGCGGCGACGAACCGATCCGCGCGGGCGTCAACTCCTTCTCCGACAGCGGCGTGAACGTGCACCTGCTGTTCGAGGAATACCGCGCCGACCGCGGTGTCGTCCGCACCGAGCACAGCGGACGCCAGTTGTTCGTCTTCTCGGCGCGTACCCGCGAGTCGCTGCAGGAATCGTTGACCCTCACGCGCGAATTCCTGCAGGACGCGCTGGCCTTCTACTCCGGCGGCCCGCGCGCGCAGGAACCCTCGCCGGCGCTGGAGGATCTGGCCTATACCCTGCAATCGGCGACCGCGCCGATGGAGCATCGGCTCGCCATCGTCGCCGCCACGCACAAGGAACTGATCGAAGCCCTGACGCGCGCCGCCAAGCTTCTGGCCGGCAACAAGCCGGCGGACGGCAACGGCCCGATCTTCATCGGCGGACCGCAGCAGCGCGACAGCGCCCGCGTCTTCGACGTGATCAAGTCGCAGATCGGCGAGGACAAGCTGCTCGAAAATCTGCACGAAGGCATGCTGAAGGAGATCGCGCTGCTGTGGGTCGGCGGCATCGACATGCCCTGGGAACGTCATTGGCGCGACGTGGTGCTGACGCGCCGCCGCAACGCGCAGGCGCTGCCGCAGTTGGTCGACATTCCGCCGTATCCGTTCGCCAAGAAGCGTTACTGGCTGGATTTCGACGGCGCCGACGCGCCGCGCGTGGTGATTCCCACCCTCGCGAGGACCCAGAAAACGAAGGACGCGCAGGAAGACGGTGGCGCGCCCGCGGCCGAGCGCGAATGGCGCTTCGTCGATACCCTCGCCGACGGCGAACAGGCGGAAACGCTCGATGCCGAGGACAAGATCGTGCGTTTCCTCACGCAGGAGACCGCCAGGCTGCTGCAGATGCCGAGCGCGAACATCGATGTCGCGCAGAGCTTCGACAAGCTCGGCTTCGATTCGGTCGGGATGGCCTCGCTGGTCCAGAAAGTCATCACCCTGATCGGCGAAAACATCTCGCCGAGCGTCGTGTTCAATCATCCGGACATCGAACGTCTCGGCCACCATCTGGCCGAAAGCCATCGGGCCAAGCTCGATCGCATCCATGTCGTTGGCGAGCCCGTCGCCGGCAAGCCCGTCGTCGACAAGTCGGCAGCGTCCGCCCCGGCTGCGCGCGCGAAGTCCCCGCCGGCCGCCGGCACGAAAACCGCTGCCGCGGCCCCGGGTGCGAAGCCGCAGCGCAGGGACGACGCGAAAAACGATCTCGAAAAGTGGTTCGTGAACCGCGATCCGCTGTCCGACGACGACCTGCTCGTGCCGATGATCACCAATCTGTCGGGAACGCCGCTCATCGCGGTCGCGGGCGCCGACGGCAGCGCCCTGTCGCTGCAGACGTTGCGCCGTGCGATGGACGGTATCCGGCCGATGTTCGCGCTTCAGGCGGTCGGCGTGGACGGCAAGCGCGATCCGCTCGATTCCATACACGCGATGGCCGAGGCCAACATCGCCGCCCTCGATGCCTTGCGGGACTGCAGAAAGCTGAGCCTGCTCGGCTATTCCAACGGCGCGGTCGTCGCTTTCGAGATGGCGCATCAGCTGCTGCAGAAGAAGGTCGAGGTCGAGCGTCTCGTGCTGGTGGATGGTCGCTGCCCGGCATCGACCACCCGAGATCTCGCCGACGAGATTTCCAAGGTCTTCGCCAACCTGATCAACGCGTTCAACGGTCAGTGGCCGCTGGATGCCCAGGAGTTCCGCAAGGTCCCCGAAGATCGGCGCGCCGAATATCTCTTCCAGCTGATCCGGCGCAACGGCATCTGGATGACCGAGAGTCATTTCATGCTCGCTTATCGGCTTTCGATCGCCAGCGAGCAGGCCTGCCGCAGCTATCGTCCGAAAAAGCTGCCGAAAAACTGCGAGACGGTGGTCATTCGCGCGACGCGGAACAACGGCGATCTGCCGCCGTCGCTGGGGTGGAACAAGTTCCTGACCAAGCCCGCCATCTGCATCGATGTCGATGCGGACCATCTGTCCGTCGTCGGCGCGGATGGCAGCGCGGTCATCGCGGGGCTTTTCCGATGAACCGCCGGCATGCCGCCGCCGATCCCACGGGTCGCGCCGTGAACGCATCGTCGCATCGTCACACCGTCTTCGCAGGAGGTGCAGACCTCCGCAGAACCATCACTACGACCAACAGGAAGTGCATTCATGTCCGTTAGAGAACGAATCATCAACCGATTGACCGCGCACTTCGAAAACGTTCCGGACGCGTTGCGCAAGAGACGCCTGCTGGTCGGCATCGTGTTCCTCGCCATGCTTGCCACGAGCATCTACGGCATCGGCAAGCTGCACATGGACATGACCATCGAGGGATGGTTCCACAAGGAAGACCCGACGCTGGTCGCGTTCAATCGCTACCACGCCCAGTTCGGCAGCGAGGACGGCGTCTACATCGTCTACAAACCGAAGGATGGCGACGTGTTCTCGCCGGCCTCGCTGGAAGCGGCCCGCGGCATCCAGAACGATCTGATCCACTTCCGCTCCAAGCTGAAGGAGGGCGAGGAATCCGCGCTCGATCACATCGTCAAGGTCGACACCCTGGTGAACGCACCGGTGCTGACGGTCGACGGCGATGTTCTGGCCGCCAGGCCGCTCGTCGGCGACATGGCGCTCACGCCCGAAGCGATCGCCGAGATCAAGAAGATCGCCGAATCCGAGCAGCAGCTGCCGCTCCAGTTCTTCTCGCGCGATCACAAGTACGGCGGCATCCGCATCGAAACCGATTTCGGCGCCATCCCGGTCGATGCCGAGGAGGTCACCGAGGAAACGGTGGTGTCGATGGATCAGGTCGCCGCGCCCGACGAGGACAAGCCGGTCGAGTTCAAGCCCACCGACCAGGCCGACTACCTGAAGCTGTTCGACGAGATCAAGAAGATCCTCGAGAAGCCCGAGTACGCCAAGCATCTGGACTATTACGCGGTCGGCAACACCGCGGCCGCCGAACACAACGTGAAGATGACCGAAGAAATGGGCATGCTTTACGTGGCCGCGTTCCTGATCATCATGGTGCTGCTGTGGTTCCTGTTCCGTTCCGCGTCGGCCGTGGTGTGGTCGATGCTGATCGTCATCCTGAGCACCGTGTTCACGCTCGGCGTCACCGGGCTGCTCGGACTCACCGTCACCGGCTTCCTGATCCTCACCATCCTGCTCATCCTCACCGTAGGTGTCGCCGACTCGGTGCATGCGCTGACCGGCTATACCCGTCTGCGCACCTCCGGCAGCGATCATCAGGAGGCGCTGCGTCGCACCTACAAGTACGCCGGCGTGGCGCTGCTGCTGACCGGCGTCACCAACATGACCGGCACCCTGGCGCTCAACATCACGCCGGTCGTTCCGATCCAGAGCTTCGCGATCATGTCGACCCTCGGCATCCTGTTCGCCCTGCTGCTGACCTTCTACCTGCTGCCGGTGCTGATCGATCTGTGGCCGACGGTGTCGAAGAAGAAGGTGATCGTCGACACGCCGGAGAAGAAGCGTTTTCTCGATGTGCTGCCGCGCCTCAAGTCGACCCTGGAGAAGGTCGTTCCGCTCGTCGAAAAGCGTCCGCTCGCCTTCATCGCTCCCTTCGCGCTGATCCTCGCGGTCTCCATCTACGGCGCGACCCAGGTGAAGATCGATTCGCAGATCCTGGACCAGTATCCGGAGGATTCGACCTTCACGCAGAGCGTCAAGGTCGCCGACGACCACATGATGGGCGCCTACGCCATGGTGCTGTACCTCGATTTCAACGAGGACTTCGCCCTGCACGACCCGGACGTGATGAAGGCGATGGACGAGCTTCAGAAGAAGTTCGAAACCAAGTACAAGAAGTACGTGGTGATGACCAACTCCATCGCCGACGTGGTGAAGGATGCCAACCGGGAGCTCAACGGCGACGCGCCGGAGTTCTATCGCATCCCCGAGACGCGCGAACTGCTGGCGCAGACGCTGTTCCTGTTCAACAACGCGAACCCGAGCCAGCGTCAGCGTCTCGTCGACGACAGTTACAGCAAGGCGAGCATGAGCATCTCGCTGCACAGCTACGGGTCGTACGAGTATCACGTGGTCTTCCAGGAGATGCGCGCCGACATCGACGAGATGATGAAGGAGCTGAAGGCGAAGTATCCCAAGACCGAAGTTTCCATCACCGGCATCTTCGCGCTCGCGATGCAGGCGTCCCAGTATCTCACCGAGAATCAGGCCATCACGTTCGGCATCGCGCTCGTCGCGGTGAGCGTGATCCTGCTGCTGGTGTTCGGCTCGTTCAAGGTCGGCATGATCGCGCTGATCCCCAATCTGATCCCGTCGCTGCTCACCCTCGGGCTGCTCGGAATCACCGGCGTTCCGCTCGATTTCTTCACGATGATGCTCGCCCCGATCATCATCGGCATCTCGATCGACGACACCGTGCACTTCATTTCGAACTATCAGCTGCAACTGGCGAAGGACAACGACGTCAATGCCGCGCTGCGGCGGACCATGGCCGAAACCGGCCCGGGCGTGGTGTTCACCTCGCTGATCCTCGGCCTGGGCTTCGGCATCATGGCGGTCGCCTCCGCGGCGGGCACGTCCAACATGGGCAAGTTCGGCGCGCTGGCGATCTTCATGGGCCTGCTCAACGACCTGTTCCTGCTGCCGGCCCTGTTGCTGAAATTCAAGCCGAAGTTCAAGCAGCAGGCCGCCGGATGACGCTCCGGAAGGGGCTCACCGGATGGCGCAGGGAAAGGAAATCATTGGATGAAATTCGAAAAGGAGATCTTAGGATGAAGTCGAGTTACCGTAGTTTCCTCGCGGCGCTGTTCCTCGCCGTCCCGACGGCGTCCTTCGCGCAGGACGCCTACCAGATCATGGTCAAGGTCGACGAGATCACGCATCGCACCTATCCGTCCGCAGTCCGCTTCATCAAGTTCTCGACCTGCCGCTACAACGTCCAGGGCGGAAAGCTGACCTGCGCCGAGAAGCCGCGCATCGTGCAGTTCGAATCGTTCGCCGTTCACAAGGCTCCGCCGGGACGGATGGATCTCGACTACAAGGCGCTCGACGTCATCGTCGAGCCGGTCAGCGACAAGAACACGGTGATGCTGTCTTTCGGATACGCCGAAGACGAGAGGGCTTCGGACTTCTGGGTGTATCTGCCGGTGCTGAGCAAGGTCAAGCGCATCGTCTCCGTCCCCGACGGCGGCGAGACCGGCGCCGTGTTCGGCTCGGAAATGTCGGCCGAAGACGCCGAGCCCCAGAAGGTCATCGATTACACGTACAAGATGCTGGGCGAGGACACCTACCGCGGCCGCTCGGTCTGGAAGATCGAGATGATTCCGACCGCCAGCCGGCGCAAGCGTTCCTTCTATGGCCGTATCGTTTCCTACGTCGACAAGGAACGCTTCATCGTGCTGAAGCAGGATCTCTACGATCGCAGCGGCAGGCATTACAAGCAGCTGTCGGTGCTGGAAGTGAAGCAGTACGGCCACATCTGGCTGCCCAAGAAGGCCATGATGAACAACCTGATCAAACGCCGGGTCACCACGTGGGATCGTTCCCGCGTTTCGTACAACGTCGAGATCGACAAAGAGTTCCTGAGCCAGCGCTCGCTGACCGACTTCGCCTATCGCGAGCGTCGGATGCAGTTCTACCGCAGGTTTCTGGACAAGGAGAACGGCGGGACGCAATAGGCATCGGCCAGGACATGCCCACGGCCGGAAACGGCGAAATCCACGATCGCATCGTGGCCGGCTCCGGCACCACCGGAGCCGCGTTCGTGCGCGGAGGGAATGGCCGCGGGCGGAAGGCGCCGCGTCCATCGGGCGGAATCCGCCTCACGCCCGAGGAAACGCTCTGGATATCCCGACATCAATCCAGAACGGAACATGCGTCCGCAACCGGTCATGCCGCCGAAATTCGAATCGTGATCCAAGGAAGTCAAACCGAAGTTCAAGGAGAACTCGCTGGATGAAAACCAAAACCGTTTACCGTCTTTTCCTCGCGACCCTGTTCATGGTCGCCCCGATGTCGTCCTTCGCGCAGGATGCGCGCGAAATCATGATCAAGGTGGACAATGCGACGAATCACAGCTATTCGTCGTCTGTCCGCCAGATGAAGTTCTCCACCTGCCGTTACAACGTCGGCGGCGGAAAACTTTCCTGCGCCGAGAAACCGCGCATCGTGGCCATCGAATCGTTCGGGGTTCATCGTCGTCCTCCGGGACAGCGCGACCTCGAATTCAAGGCGCTGGACGTCATCTTCCAGCCGGTCAGCGACAAGAACACGGCGATGCTGTCGTGGGGATACGCCGAAGACGACAAGGCGACGGATTTCTGGATCTACCTGCCGGTGCTGAGCAAGGTCAAGCGCATCGTGTCCGTCGCCGACGGCGGCGAGAGCGGGGCGGTGTTCGGCTCGGAAGTGACGGCCGAAGACGCGGAAGTGAAGAAGGTCAGGGACTACACGTACAAACTGCTCGGCGAGGATACCTATCGCGGCCGCCCGGTCTGGAAGATCGAGTCGATCCCGACGGCCAGCCGCAGCAAGCGTTCCTTCTACGGGCGTATCGTTTCCTATGTCGACAAGGAACGCTTCATCGTGATGAAGGAGGATCTCTACGATCGCAGCGGCAGGCATTACAAACAGTACACGGTGCTGGACATGAAGCTGATCGGCAAGGTCTGGCTGGTCACCGATGCCGCGATGAACAATCTCACCAAACGCCGGATCACCACCTGGGAGCACCCGAGCGTCGTGCTCAACGTCGACATCGACGAGGAGTTCCTGGGCCAGCGTTCGCTGACCGACTTCGCCTATCGCGAGCGCCAGATGCAGCTCTACCGCAAGTACCTGAGCCAGAAGGCGGGCGGGGCGAAACAGGCACGCGCTCTGCCATGACCATCTCCGGTGGCGGCGACATCCACGGCGGCATGCATCCCGGCTCCGGCATCGCCGGAGCCGGGGGCGCGCCCGAAGGCGATCGCCGCGGGCGAAACCCGGGACGGGGCACGAGGCTCTGCCCCGGGAGATGGCCCTGGGGCTGCTGTCGGCGCGGGGCCTCGCCCGGCACCCGATTTCCCCCGGTTCGAAGATACCGACGCGCCGGGACTGGCTGAATTCCGACTTATTCGCGAAACTTCTCTCATTCGAAAATGTCAGATCGCTCGACCTGTCGCATGTCCGGGATCGAAGGGGGTTTACGTAATCCTCTTCGGCGTACCATTGACAGTGGAGGCGCACACTGCGCGACGGGGACGTCCGCAGTCGACAAATCCGGCACGCCGGCGATCTTCAAGGGACTGCTCAACGACGCGTTCCTGCGGCCCGCCCCGTTGCCGACATTCGAACCGAAGTTGAAGAAGGAGATCGTTGGATGAAAGCCACCTGCCTTGTTTTGTTCGCGGCGCTGTTTCTGGCCGCCCCGACGGCAGCTCTCGCGCAGGACGCACGGGAGATCATGATCAAGGTGGATGATGCGACGAATCACAGCTATTCGTCTTCGGCCCGCCGCGTCAAGTTCTCGACCTGTCGCTACAACGTCGCCGGCGGAAAGCTGTCCTGCGCCGAGAAGCCGCGCGTCGTGATCTTCGAGTCGTTCGGCAAGAGCCGTCGCCCCGCGGGACGACGCGACAACGACAGCAAGTCGCTCGACGTCATCATCCAGCCGGTCAGCGACAAGAACACGGCGATGCTGTCGTGGGGATACGCCGAAGACGACAAGGCGACGGATTTCTGGATCTACCTGCCGGTGCTGAGCAAGGTCAAGCGCATCGTGTCCGTCGCCGACGGCGGCGAGAGCGGGGCGGTGTTCGGCTCGGAAGTGACGGCCGAAGACGCGGAAGTGAAGAAGGTCAGGGACTACACGTACAAACTGCTCGGCGAGGATACCTATCGCGGCCGCCCGGTCTGGAAGATCGAGTCGATCCCGACGGCCAGCCGCAGCAAGCGTTCCTTCTACGGCCGCATCGTCTCCTTCATCGACAAGGAGCGCTTCATCGTGATGAAGCAGGATCTCTACGATCGCAGCGGCAGGCATCACAAGCAGTTCACGGTGCTGAACGTGACGCGGATCGGCAAGGCATGGCTGGCCACGAACGCCGCCATGAACAATCTCACCAAGCGCCGGATCACCACCTGGGAGCAGTCCGACATCGTGCTCAATGTCGATATCGACGAAGAGTTCCTGAGCCAGCGCTCGCTGACCGACTTCGCCTATCGCGAACGTCAGATGCAGCTCTACCGCAAATATCTGAACCAGGGGAAGGGCGGAAGCCCGCAGGCACCGAACAAACCATGACCATCTCCGAAGACGGCGAAAACTACGATTGCATCATCGTCGGCTCCGGCACCGCCGGAGCCGTCATCGCGCGCGAACTCAGCAGTCGCGGGCAAAAGGTCCTGATCCTCGAACGGGGGCAGCATATCCCGCTCAAGGAGTCGCTGTGGACGTTCGGATCGATCTTCAACGAGATCCCCGTGGGCGACAAACTCAAGGGCAACGCGGTCTACGCCGCGGGCGGCTCCAGCGCGATGTATCTGGCGGTCATGGACGAACCGCCGATCGATGCCTATCGCGCGCTGGGGATCGACCTGCAGCCCGCCTACGACACGATGCGCCTGCAGGTGCCGCTCGCCGAAATGTCCGACGCGCTCATCAGCCCGCAGTCGCACAGGATGCGGGAGGCCGCCGTCGCGGCCGGTTACGACTGGAAGAAGAAGCTGATGCTGATCGACCAGTCGAAGTGCAGCGGCGTCTACTCGTACGAGGCCAAGTGGAAGGCGCTGACCTTCGTCGAGCAAGCCGTGCGCCAGGGTGCCGTGCTGCAGTGCCAGACGCTCGCGGAGCGGGTACTGATCGAGAACGGGCAGGCGGTCGGCGTGGAGTGCCGGATCAAGGAAGGCGCGTTCCGCAGCCGCACCGTGCGCTTCCGCGCGAACCGGGTCGTCGCCTGCGCGGGCTCGCTGTCGACGCCGCGGCTGCTGCGCGCCAGCGGACTGCAGGACGTCGCCAACGGCGGCTATTTCCTCGATCCCAGCTTCACGCTGTTCGCACGCGTCCCGGGCCTTCGCGGCCTCAACAGTTTCTGCGGCGTCATGGAAACGACGCTCGAAGACGGCATCGTCCTGAAGGACGCGAACGTCCACAAGCTTCCGTTCCTGATGTTCATGCCGCAGTACATGCAACTGTCGCGGATGTTCGCGTACCCCGAGCACCTCGGGCTCACGGTCATGGCCCAGGACGAGGTCGGCGGCGGGCTCTCCGCCGATGGCCGCTTCCACAAGACGCTCGATGCCGGCGTTTTCGACAAGCTCGCGCGCGGCGAACGCGCGGCGCGCGCGATTCTCGAACGCGCCGGTGCGCGCGACATCTTCAAGGCGCCGATGTTCGTCGGCAGCGCCCTGGGCACGCTGCGCATCGGCAGGGATGTCGACGCGCGACTCGAAACCCGCGTGCGCGGTCTCCACGTCTGCGACGGCTCGCTCATCCCGGAGAACGACCGGGTCGCGCCGACGCTCACGCTGCTCTGCCTGGCGAAGTATTTCGCCGATACCCTGACCTCAACCACGAACGCGCGCGCCGAAGCGGAGACCGTATCGGTCTGACCGCCGCTGCGCCCCGCGAGCGGCGCTCGCGTTCCCTTTCCATGCTCCATCACCCAGCCCATCGCAATGACAGGAAGACGACATGAACGAAGTATCGAATAACGCGACCACGGACAAGACCGCCGTCGCCAGGAAGATCAAGGACCCGCTCTGGAAGAGGCTCTACTTCGCCTTCAGCCTGTTCGTGATGGTCGTGCTCGCCGCGCATTTCACATGGGTGGCCTCCGGCTCGGCCGAATGGAAGCTCGCCAAGGACGAGGATGGCATCAAGGTCTACCTGCTGAAGGCGCCGGGCGACCCGCTGTTGAAGGCGCGGACCGTGATGGAAGGCGATTACACGCTGACCCAGCTCGCCTCGCAGCATCTCATCGTCGGCGACACGCTGGCGGTGTGCATGGAATGGATTCCCGGCTGCAAGGACATGAAGCGCATCCAGGACTTCGACCCGGTGCGCGGCTACGACAAGGACATGTGGCGCGTGGAGGTTCCCGGACCGTTCGCCGATCGCGAGCTGTTGATCACGACGATGTTCGAACAGAACAAGCAGACCAAGGAAGTCGTGCTCGATGTGGTCTCCATCCCCAACACCCTGCCGCATACGCCCGGCGTGGTGCGCGTCGAGCGCATGCACAACCGCTGGACCTACACGCCCAAGCCCAACGGCAAGGTGGAAGTGTCGCTGATCCAGGACGTCGATCTGCCCGGCATCGGCTTCTTTCCGTACTTCCTCCTCAACATGACTCTCGTCGATCACAGCCACACGTTCTTCGCGACCACGCTGCGCAGGACCTTGAAGGAAGACCGGTTCGTCAACGCGAAGCTCGATTTCATCGAAGACATCCGCTGATCGGAGCCCTCCGGGCATCCCCGCACGGGTCTCTCGGCAGACGATCCGCGAACGCCGGATTCGAACGGCAGGGTGGGGCGCTGGTTTGACGCTCGGACATCCAGCGCTCCATCGGTTCGCGCACGCCGCCAACCCGTACGACCGCCGACGCATGCTTCCACCGAATCACATCATTACCGACAAACGAAGGAACTACACCATGACCGAGGAAACCGAGACGACCCAGGGAGCCGGGATGCCCTCGCTGCCCCCGATGCCCCCGGGCGTGTTCAATCCGTTCCAGCCGGGTTTCGAAGAGAGCCCGTACGACCATTACCGCGAGATGCGCGACATCCTGCCGGTGCAGCGGCACCCGATGGGCGTCTGGTTCGTCTCCCGGCACGCCGAGGTCTCCTCGATGCTGCGCGACGCCCGGCTGTCGGTGTCGGAGCTCAACCTCGGCGCCGGCCCGATGCGCGACCAGTACGAGGCGCTCATCGCCGACGCGCCGGTCAAGCTGGTGACCATCATGAACACCGATCCGCCGGATCACACCCGGCTGCGTTCGCTGGCCGGCAAGGTGTTCACGCCGCGTTCGATCGCCGCGCTGGAGCCGATGATCGCCCAGCACGTCGACGCCGCGCTGGACCGCATCGCCGATGCCGGCACGGTCAATCTGATCGATGCGCTCGCGTTTCCGCTGCCTTTCGCCGTGATCTCGGAAATGCTCGGCATGCCGGAGACCGATCACAAGCAACTGCTCGAACTGACCGAAACGCTGGTCGTCGCGCTGGAGCCGGTCGGCGATCCCCGCGTGATGAAGGCGATCGTGCGGGCCGAGGTCGAGCTGGACGCCATGATGCGTGAAGTCATCGCGTGGAAGCGGAACAATCCGGCCGACGATCTGCTGACCGCGCTCATCCAGGCGGAGCAGCACGGCGACCTGCTGACCGACGACGAGCTGGTGGCCCAGGTGCTGCTGCTCTATGTCGCCGGCCATCACACGACCGTGAACATGATCGGCAATGGCGTCACCGCGCTGCTGCGCAACCCCGACCAGCATGCGCTGCTGCGGTCGAACCCCGACCTCATCGGCAACGCCATCGAGGAGTTCCTCCGCTACGACAGTCCCATCCACCAGACCCGACGGATCACCACCGCTCCGTATTCGATCGGCGATCAGGAGATTCCGGCCGGCGAGATGTTGATCGCGTGCCTCGGCGCAGCCAACCGCGACGAGCGGGTCTTCGGCCCGGATGCCGAGATGCTGCGGCTCGACCGCGAACAGGCACGCCAGCACGTGTCGTTCAGCCTCGGCCCGCACCATTGCCTCGGCTCCGCGCTCGCCCGACTGGAAGGCAAGGTGGCGATCGGCCGGCTGGTCAACAGGTTCCCCAAACTGGCGTTGTCCGGTCCGGTGCGCTGGAACGGCCGCATGAACCTGCGCGGCGCGACGGACATCCCGATCAGCGTGTAATCCCGTGTCCGGGGCGGGCAGGGGGCGAAGACTCCGCCGCTCGCCTCGGACCCTCACGCCGGACGGGCCTGCCTGTCCGGCGTCGCAGGTCTCAGGGGCCTCTCATCATCTCCAACAGTATTCTGGCCATGAACATCGGGCGACGATAGACGCTGCGAGGCTTCACCAGATTCTGCACTTCGACCATCAACTTGTGTACGTCCGGCTTGCGTGCCGCCAGCCGCGTGAGAGCCGCCGCGAATTTCAGATTGCGCTGCAGATCCGCCGGGCGTTCTCCGACGGTCGCGGGAAAAACGAAATCGGGGATCGCGGCCATCATCCATGGCGTCTCCAGCAGCGTATCCACCTCCGCGAAGAACGTGGGCGCCAACGCGGCGAGCGGATCGCTCGCCTCACCGGATTCCGCGAGCAGGCGCCGCAGCAGCACGGCCTCCTTCGCGGCCACGCTCATTCCCTGACCATAGATGGGGTTGAACTGGCAGATCGAATCGCCGACGGGAATCAGCCCGCGAGGCCATCCATGAATCTGCCCGAAATGCCGACGCATGCTTTGCGGAAACACGTAGCGCACGATCTCGCCGATGCGTGTCGCATCGCGAATCGCGTTGTGGATGGTGGGTGTGCGCAGTTGCCGCGCGTATTCGAGAAAGCCGGCTTCGTCGCCCGGCGGTTTGTCGTCGCCGCGCCCGCCCAGGCTCACCATCCATCGCCGGCCTTCGAACGGCAGCAACAGCCCGCCGCGTGTGCTCTGCGGCATCAGCGGAAACGTCATGACGCCTTTCCAGTCGCGCGGCGCGTCGTCCGGGATGTCATAAATCGCCGTGGAGTAACCGACATCGACACCGATCGTGGTCTCCGTCGGTGTCGCTCGTTCCGTCGATTTCAGCAGAGCGAGCGTGTGCGCGCCTCTCCCGGAGGCATCGATCACCAGATCGGCCGGCAACGTCTGCGGAACCTTGTCCTCGCCGTGAAAATTCACGCCTTCGACGACCGCCCCATCCGCGCTGGCCGCGATCCCGGTCACCCGGCACTCCGACTGCAGACGGATATTGGCGTGCGCGAGCGTGCACTGCCGTACCGCGAATTCGAGCGTCGCCCGCGATATCGCATAGTTGCGAATGTTCAGGTCGCGCATGGGAAAGGGATCGAAGCCCGGGCGCTCGATGCGGATATCCAGGCCACTGCTGATCGGTATCGCGCCGGCGCGCTCCAGGACGGATTGAAAGTCCGGATACAGCTCCGACAGCGCGATCAGACCACCGGTCATCAATCCATGCACGTGACGCGCCTGCGGCGTGCTGGCGCGATGCGTGGGAGCCATCGGCAGACGATCGCGCTCCAGTATGGTGACTTGTTCGAAATGATCCGCCAGCGCCCGTGCGGCCGTCAGCCCCGCGATCCCCGCACCGATGACCACCGCGTGCTTGCCCACAATCCCTGTCGTCATGCATCAGCCCCGCAATTCCATCTGTTGGAAACCATCCCGAAACGGGAGTCCGGATGATACCGCGACGCGCATCGGGTTGTCGGCTTGCGTGCCGTCGCGCTTGACGCAATTCACGCGCTCGCAAGGGGCGCGCACGCCGGCATGGGTGGATCGATTCAACCACTGCCGGTTGCTGCCGTCGATCGGCGATGTTCCATCCGCGGAAGCCGAAGTGATTCACTGCACCGAACATTACCGCGGCGCACTGGCGGAGGTGTCGCACGACGGGGTGTCCCTCGATGCGCCGAGGCCGCCCCGGATGGAACCAATGGCAAGCGGCCATCGCGTGGCAGCGACGCCGCCGGATCGAGCCTCGAACCCGGCCGCCGAGTATCAGGGATCCGCTTCACAGGACCCGTACGGCCGCGTCAGGCAGTATTGCGGAAACTTTCATCGGTCGGCGCGCCTCGTGCTATGTTTCGAAAGCACAGGACTGTAGATACCGAAAGGGGCGTATCCGAGCTTCGCGATCTTGGCCGGCGCATCCCTGCACCTCCGGGCTGCCGGCGCGGGTACGCTCCCTTGGCGTTTTCGAATCGCCGCGGGCGCGGCGATCGGCACGATGCTGTTCAACACAGGGAGGTGTGATCATGGGTTTCACAGGGATGGGCCGCCTTGGCCGCAGCATCAGCATCAGCATGCTTGTCGCGCTCTGCGCAGCAGGAACGACTCACGCGCAGAACACGGCGGAGGCCGCCGCCTCGCCGCGGGCGATGACCGCACAGGAAGCGCAGGACGTCTCGCATGTCCTGAGCATGCTCAAGCCGGGCCGGCCGTACGTACTCAATCTCGCCGACCCGCAGCAGTTGCGCTTCACACAGCGCGCACTGGCGGCGGCCGGGCGCACGCCGGCGAATGCGCCGGCAACCTTCGCGGCACTGCAAACTACGGCGCAGCATGCGCGTACGCGAGCCGCAGCCGCGAAAACCGGGCCGATGGCGCTGGCGGCCACGCCGCTGCAGGCGAAGACCGCCGGCGCACCGCAGGATCTGGCGCTCCTCTCGAACTTCGGCGACGACGGCAACGGCGTCTATACGGCGACCGGCTACTCCTCGGTGATGGGCGGCACCACGCAGACCACCATCACGACCGAACTGTTCGATACGGCCACCCGCACGATCTTCGCCACGGCACACAGCTCGCAATACGGGCAGGGCACCCACTTCCAGGTACCGGTGACCGGCAAAGTCCCGGATCCGGCGCATCTGGCAGCGATGACCACCATCGTCACCACGGTCGGCACCGCCACCACCACCACCGTGATCAGCACCGCCGCAGGGGTGCCGGCCACGGCGGGCACGATGACCGCACCCAACTATTGCGTGCGCACCAACCCCCAGGATCCCGGTTCCAACTGCGTGATCAATGGCGGCAAGACGATGTATCAGACCGGCAGCACCACGCTGGTACCCAATCCGCCGCTGATCAAGATCTGCTTCAACCGCGGCAGTCAGCAGTCCTGCGACTACTTCAACGCCTCGGGCCGACCGGCGACCAGCGTGTTCTTCCCGACCGCCGGTACGGCCACGTTCGGCAACAACACGATCGGCAGCAGCTACGCCACCGCCGGCACCTTCACGGCATCGGTGGCCGACCCGAACCAGGGCGGCGGCTGCGTGTTCGCCGACAACCAGCCGCTGGGCGATGGCTGGAGCGCCTCCGGCGCCACCATCACGTGGAATTTGGCGCAGGTCTCGCCGACCAATCCGAACAACTGCCTGGGCATCAATGGCGGGCGGCCGTTGACCTTCAATTTCTACATCGAACTGCCGCTCGATCTCCCCGGCGGGCAGAAGAGCACCGGCTTCGTCACCTTCACCAGTGCGTATGCGCCGCCGATGCCGCCGGGGTTTCTCGGCGTGCCTGGCATCTTCCTGGAAGACAGCTGCGTGGCCGCCGGCACCAAGGTGCACATGGCCGATGGCAGCGAGATGCCGATCGAGAACATCACGGCCGACGACTCGCCGCAGGTGATTTCAGCCACGGGCGAGAAGCGCACCGTGCAGGGCACGGCACGCGGCGTCGAGCTGCATCCGATGATCCGCCTGAAGACCAGCCTGGGGCAGGAGCTGCTGATCACCCGCACGCATCCGGTGCTGACCGTCGATGGCTTGGTGATGGCGCGCGACCTCAAGGTCGGCGACAGCATCAAGACCGACAAGGGCGTTGCCACGATCGTCTCGATCACCACGGAACAGTACAGAGGCCAGGTCCACAGCCTGCGCCTGGGCTGGTTCGACGAGGCGAAGTCCGAAAAGCGCACGCACACCGCCAACGGTATCTTCATCGGCGACTCGATCTCGCAGGTGCAGATGGAACAGGAAGAGATGCAGCGCGTGAAGAACGATCCCGCCGAGGTGATGCGCCGCCTCCCGAGCGACCAGTGGCGCGAGGAATTCCAGAACTTTCTGCAGCAATCGCACTGAAGGCGTCGCGGCGCAGGCCGCCGCGACGTCCTGTCGGTCATCGCGCGAACGCTCGCACCAGACGCGATGGCCGGCAGGCGCCCGCGCCTGATGCCGCGCCGCACGTCCTCACGCATCTCATTTCGAAGGACCTGCAAGCATGGCCGTGCCGACCATCCAGAGCGTCTACACCAGCGGCGCCAATCTGAAAGTGATATGGGCGACCGTCGCCGATTCGGCGATTACGCGGTACGTCGTCACGGTGTTCTTCGGGACGGGGACGGTGTTCACCACCGCCAGCTTCGCCCCCACCAGCGCCGCCCTGCAGTTCGGCAGTCTGAATCTTCCTGGCGGGCCATTGGATACGAATACCCCGTATTTCGTGCAGGTCAGCACGATGTGGGGCAATTCGCCCGGACAGAACCAGACCAGCCAGCTGGTGCCGCTGATCGCGCGGCCGCCGGTCCTGCAGGCCGGTTACTACGACGGCACCGACTTCCATGTCCACTGGACGCCGACCGAGCAGGCGACCTTGGGCTATTACCTGCAGATCTACGGCAGCGGCGGCAATCCGTTCACCACTTCGACGCCGAACGCGGGCGACAGCTGGGCGATGATTCCCGGCCCGACGTTGTCCGCCGGCCAGCAGTGGTCTGTGCAAGTGGCCGCCGCCGCCAGCGTGGCCAGCGACGCCGGCGACAAGACGTACGCCGCGCAGACCGCGTCCGCATTGATGGCCTCGCCGCAGCCCAACCTCACCGGTGTCAGCACGCGTTATCTGCAGGATGGGCAGGGCAGCGTGATCGGTGCGCAGTGGACCGCGCTCGGCAGCGCGACCGGCGTGACCCGCTATCGCCTGCAGAGCTATGCGCCCGACGGTACGCCAGGCGCTTTCGTCGATGTCATGGGCGCGGGCAGCACCAGCGGTGCGCTGTCGCTTCCAGGCCGGCTCGCGCCGGGTTCGTCGCTGCGCGTGCTTGCGCTCAACGCCGCCGGCATCGGCGTCGCCACGCCAGCCAGCGCAGTCATCACCAGCCTGCCGGTCCTCACCGGCGCGACCTGCGCGGCGGACAACAAGGCCATCACGGTGAACTGGCAGGCCGGCACGGATGCCGCGGTGACGGGCTTCATCATCGAGGTCTACAACCTGGCCGACCCGACGCAGAGCTACACGCAGGCCGTGACCGGCAGCGGCAGCCGCAGTGCGAGCTTCACGAGCCTGCCCGGCACCGGCCTGGACGCGACCAAGCCCTGGGGCATCCGCGTCTGGGCCACCGGTGCCGCGGGCAGCACGCCGGCAGTTGGCGCAAGCTGGGCGTTGCCGGCGGCGGTGCCGGCCATCGTCAGTCTGCTGTGCCAAGCGCCGAGCTTGAACGTGACCTGGCGTCTGCCTGAGCGCGCCGCACTGCCCGCCGCTTATGCGGTGAGCCTGATCGCCGGCGGCGAGACCGTCGCCAGCCTGCGCGTGGCGGGTGGGCAGACGACGCAGGCGCAGCTGACGCTCACCGATGCGACGCTGGACTATTCGGTCGTGGTCGCCGCGATCGGCGCCGAAGGCGCGCAGGGGCCGAACAGCGCGAGCGCCAGACCGCTGGTCGCGGCGGTCGGCGGCGTCGCCGCGGTGACCGATGCCATCACCGGCCTGTGCACGATGACCTGGACCGGGCCGGCCGGCGCCACCGGCTATCGGCTCGATTTCGGCAACGGCACCGTCACCCAGAAGTCCAGCACCTACCACTTCGACCAGGCGCTGCCGGACGGTGCCGATCTGACCGTGGCGATCACGCCGCTGGCCACGCCCACCGGGCAGACCATCATCGGCCCGACCACCGTGCATCGCCTGCCGACGCTGCGCGCCAACGTCACACAGGCCGGCTTCAACGCGGCGGCGATGAACGCCACCGCCACCTGGGACGCACTGCCGGGCGTGACCGGCTACCGCGTCGCGCTGATGGCCAGTGCGAGCGGCACGCTGACCGAAATCGCCAACCTCACGGTGCCGGCCGGCGTGACGCAGGCCACCGTCGCGTTTCCCAACGGCCATACGCTCGTTTCCACCACCCAGTATCTGCTGCTGGTGCAGGGCCTGTGGGGCAGCGATCGCGGCCTGCAGGGCAATCAGCCGTCCATCTTCACGCAAGGCTTCTATGTGTCGTCCAGCGCCGCCGCCAATGCGCCGCCGTTCGTCTATCCCGCCACATTGATCACCACCGCCACGACGGCGAGCCACGCGATGACGGGCGAGCCGCTGGTGCTGTACCTGCCCGATATCGGCGCGGGCACGCCGCTGACCACACCGCTGCCGTCGCAGGGGGCCTTCGCGCTGTCGGCCAACACGGACACGACGCGCAACAGCGCGATGTATCCCTACATCCTGACCATCTCCAATACGGTCGCCGGCAACAACCCCTGGACGTTCGCACCCGCACAGGCGATCCGCTCGGGCCTGGCCAGCGATGTGCAGAGCTTCCTCAGGAACGTGGAAACCGCCGGTGCGGTGCCGTGGGGCATCGTGCTGCTGCAGCAGGTGCTGGCGCGCGCGCTGCCACAGACCTTCGCCGAGCAGCTGTACTACAACTTCGGCCTGAACTTCCCCGGCGCAGGCGTGCCGCAAGGTTATGTGGACCTGCGCCCTGGCATGGTGCTGCGGGTGGTGCCCAATCCCTATCAGACCGTCCCGGGGCAGGCGCAGGGCTCGTGGCTCAGCGGTTACGCGGGTTCGGCGAGCATCGACTATCAGGTGGGCAGTCTGCTCAGTGCGAACGGTGCGTGGAGCGCGGGCTTCGACAGTTTCATCGGCCAGCTCGTCGGTAACGGCGCGTTGAGCGTGAATCCGCCGGCCAGCAATCCGGGCAGCGGACTGCAACAGGGCATCGCCGAAGCGGCGGATCTGTATTTCCCGGCGTTCAATCTGTCGTTCTACCGGCTGTTCGTGCCCAACAGCCTGCTGTCGCCAAGCGACATCGGCAGCGCGAAGGCGAGCGACAACTTCGTGCTTGCTGCCGCGGCGAGCTTTGCCGGCATTTCCAGCGCGACCAGCGCGCCTTCGTCGAATAGCGGTGTGGCGTACTTCCGCGGCCGCGCGGTGCTCAAGGCCTGTCTCCAAGTCAGCTTCGACGGTGTGGCGCACGTGGTGCCTGTGGGCACCACGCTGGGCAATCTGCTGGAGCGATACGGTCGCCTGATGCCGGCCGTGCCGCTGCCGTTGACCGGCGTGCGGATCGAACGCGGACTGGGTGGCGCCGTCCTCGATCCGAACACGTCCGCGCAGCCGGCGTCCGCTCCGGTGCAGCTGAATTGGCAGGCCGCCGGCGGCGCGGCATACGGACCCGGCTGGGGCGTGACCTCGCTGCCGCTGCTGCCCGGCGACCGCATCACTTTGGAGTAGGGCGATGGACGCTCCGGTTTTCACCGCGGTCGCCAGCGGCTCGCGCCTGTACGCCAGCAGCGCGAAGCCGGTGGATGGCTTCGCCGGCTACTGGTGCAGTGCGTCGGCGGCATTCGACGGCACGGCCACGCTGGCTCAGACCTGGGCGGATGTGGGCGGTTTTTATGTCATCGCACTCGCGCTGCCCGCCGACCTGACGGTCTTCGCCCAACAACTCGCTCAGCTGGCGCCACGCATCTCTCCGACCGGTCTTGTGCGCGTGCTGTGGCTCTCCAACAGCGCCGACAGCCACTGGCCGTACTGGTCGACCACGACCATGACCGCCTTGCCGCAGGCCACGCCCAGCGGCCCGTGGGCGCTGGTGACGCCGACACGCTGGGTGCTGGGCGACTACCGTCTGGAACTGGCCGCCGGCAGCATGCTGTCGCTGCAGAATGGCAGCAACGTCTACGGTCTGGCGCTGCCTGCGGCGGCGGCGACGTTCAGCCGCGGCGATTTCGCATTGAGAGCGAGCGGCACGGTCACGCTGCCCTTGGCGGGCAATGCGGTGGGCGCACTCTCCGTGCCGATCACGCTGCGGCCGCAGCAGCCCGATCCGCTCGAGCAGCTTGGCGCCATGCTGCGCTACGCCACCGTGCCGGCACCGGACGATACCGAAGCGGTCGCGCAGAACCTGGCGCGCTACCTGTCCATGCCCGTACTGCGCCTGCGCGCCGGCAATCTCGGGGTGCGATTGCATGCCGATCCGAGCGCGCCATTCGATCCGCATCGCAGCTATCTCGACCTGATGCCGGGCGGCGCGCCGCCCTACGCCCTGTCCAGCGCTTTCGTCACGACGCTGGGCTACACCACCACGCTCACGCCGACCGCCGCAGCGCAGGGCGCGCGTTCGGCCCGGCTCGCATTCTGCAGAAGCCCGCTGTTCGCCGTGGAGGGCCCCAGCGCCGGCAGCGAGGTGTTTCATCTGGCGCCCGACGGCAGCTTCTCGATCGGCGTGGAGGTGCCGATGCGCGTGCAGCAGCGGCGCGCTGCCTTCGCATCGCGTGACAGCGACGAGCGGGATCACTGGATGTTCGGCAACTCCGGCGCCGAGTACGCCAGGCTCGACGCAGCCACGGGCGACATGGCGGTGTTCGGCGCAGGCAACGCAGCCTATATCCCCGGCACCATCGCGGAAGGCACATCGCCGCTGCGCACCGCCGCCACCACGGCCTACATGACGCTGGTGCCAGGCTCGACCACATCGAGCGGCCTGCTTTATTACGCGCAGCCGCTGCAGGCGCCGCTGTTCAAGGCAGCCAGTCATCTGGGCGCGGCCTTTCTCGATTTCCACACCATGCCCGCGGGCCGACTGCCGGCGGCGCAAGCCGGCGATCCGACGGCGCAATGCTTTCCTGCCGGTGCCTACCGCTGGCTGGCCGCCGGCGACATCGCGCTGGCGCGCAGCATCGAAGCGGCAGTGCTTGCGCCGGCACGCCGCCAGGCCATCGGCGGCCTACACCCGCCGGTCGAAGCGAACCCGCCAACCGGTCCTGTCGATCCGGCCACGCCGTCGCTTGCGGTCACGCCACAGGGCCTGATCGCGCAGCTTTCCGCCGACGGCCTGGCCTGGACGGGCGTGCGGTTCGCGCAACTGGCCGGCGGCGCGCAGGACCTGGTGTTCACGCCGGTGAAAGAGTGCTTCGCCCGTGCGCTGCAATCGAACCAGCTGTTCTTCGTGGTCGCCGACATCGAGGAGTTCAACCGGCAGAGCGGCGTGGGTCCGGACGGTCTCGATTGCGTGCTCGACGACTGGACGTTCCACCTCGCACCGGCCGAGTGGCGACGCGGCAAGGACGACAACCCCACGCTGATGCTGTTCAAATACTGCAATCGCCGTCTGACCGAACTGGCCGACGACACCAGCGCCTGGGGCTGGACCGAAGCGGCCGGCGATGTCGCGAAGACCCGCCAGCAATTGCAGGACATTCTGCGCTCGGCAGGTGAACGGGCTGCGGACCCGAAGGCCCTGCCGAGCGATCCGTACCTGATCTTCCACAACGACGTGGCGAACAACCCGATGTGGAACGGCGTGCTGTTCTTCAACGCGCCGGTCGACCTCGGACAGATGCCGCCGGACCTCAAGTTCCTCGCCGCCGGCATCGACCCGAAGCGGTTCTATGCGCATCACATCGGCTTCTCTGTGACGCCGGTCGCCGCGGGCACGGACACCATCACGTCAGGGCAGACCGCCGCCTTCGCGCTGATCGACTATGAAGATCCGCAGGATCTCGCGCCCGGCAGCACGACACCATTCGGCTTCAAGACGCTGCAGCTGAAGATCCGTTTCGCCAACGCGCGCATCGCCGATTTCGCCGCGCAGTGCCAGCTGATGGTCAACACGCTGTTCGGCGCGCCGCTGACCAAGCAGGACCCGTCGCGCGGCAACAATCTCCTCATGGACGGCAGTTGCCAGCGCGTGGCGGGCGTGCCGTCCTACAGCTTCGTGCTATCCGGAGAGAACCTGTTCAACGCGCAGAATTCGGCCATGGTCAGTGCGCAGGTGCGATCGGTGCGCATCGACACCGTGACCGCCCCCGATGGCGATGACGTCACTTCGAGCTTCACCTTGCAGGGGAATCTCCGCTTTCGCGAATTGCCTGCGTTCGACATGCTTTGCTACGGCGCGGACGGGCAGGGCGAAGACGGTTACCTGCGCTTTACCGGCCTGTCGATCCGCATGCGGTTCAAGCTGTCCGAGCCGACCGCGCAGACATTCACCGGCTTCGAAAGCGCGACCACGCTGGATCCCATCAACAGCAAGCCGCGCGCGCGATCGCTGGCCGCGAACTTTCCGGTGAAGGTGAGCGGGATCGAAATCGCACCGGCGGCCATCGGGGACAAGGGACTGACGCCAGAGCAGTTGGGCTTCGTCTCCATCGCCTGTCCGCTGGAGCAGACGCCGATGACGGCGCCGTGGTACGGCCTGCGCTACACGCTGGACCTCGGCTCGCTGGGTGCGCTGTCCGGCAGCGTCGGCCTGAGCATGACCGTGCTGGCGGCGTGGTCCACCGGCGCCGGCGGTGACCCGCCGGTGTACCTCGGCCTGCGCCTCGCCTCGTTCGTGCCCGGTGCCGGCAGCCTGCCGCTGCAGGGCGTGCTGAAGCTCGGCTTCCGCGGCTTCGAGTTCATCACCTATCCGGCCGGCACGACGCTGGGCTATCAGCTATGGATGCGCCGCTTCGCGCTGTCGGTGCTGTGCTGGAGCTTTCCGCCGGGCAATGCGGACCTGGTGCTGTTCGGGGCGCCGGGGAATCCGGGCGGGTCGCTGGGATGGTATGCGGCGTACGACAAGGATCCCGACAAGAAGGCGATCGAGACGGACGACGCGGACGATACGACATCGCGGCCTGACGCGACATCGCGACTTCTGGCCAACGGGCGGCGCACGCCGCCGGTGACGTGACTTCAGCAGCGAGATCTCTCATGGCCATCAGCAAGGTCGTCACTACCGTCGTCGATGTGGGGCAGGGCCAATGCACCTTCGTGTGCCTCTACGACGACAGCTCGCCGCCCAAGCTGGCGCATACCCTGCTGTTCGATTGCGGCACCGACAAGAGCAGCCCGACGACCGACAGCAACATCAGCTGGATCGCGGGCACCCTCAAGCTGATGGATACGCCGACCATCGACCTGCTGGTGTTCTCGCATAGCGATAACGACCACATCAGCCTGATGTACAAACTGCTGGAGGCTTATGGCACCAAGCCAAAGCCTCTGCAGGTCGCCAAGACCTGGTTCGCCGGCAATCCGGATTTCTATACCAAGAACACATTCAACATCCTCGACTACCTGAGCGGCTACTGCAAAAGCTTCACCACGCCGGATTTCAGCGAAACGCAATACGACAAGACCAATGGCGAATGGAAGAAGGGCCTGATCTGGAGCAGCCCGGACAGCTCCGTGCAGGTCGGCATGCTGATCGGCAACGTCATCGATGACCGACCCGGCGAGTTCTTCAAGGACCAATTCGGCAACGTCGCAGAAAAGAAGAATCGCGTCTCCATCGTCTGCGCTCTGATGCACGAAGGGCGCACCATGATCATCTGCGGCGATGCCACCAACCGCACCATGGCCTGGGTCAACTATGCGATGGGTCGCTACAAGTTCAGCAATTGCCTGATGGTCACGCTACCGCATCACGGCAGCCGCGCCACCGGCCTGTCGGTGAATTCGAATGCGACCGCCAGCGTGAATGCCGTCGCCGTAGTGAGAACCTTCGCCAGGAAGTCGGCCGCCAAGACCGCGACGATCAGCGCCTACGCCCAGCATGACCATCCGTCGATCGAGCTGATCAATTTATTCGCGCCTGCCCTGACGCCTGCTGCGACGATCTACGACAATCGACTGGAAATTGCCGATAAGAGCCATTTTTCGGTCTGCAACGTGGATGTGCCGCTGAGGATGCCCGACTTCACCGCGATCACCGCGGACTATCACACGCTGACGACCAAGGTGAACGTGCTGGCGACTTACTACTACAGCGAAGCCGCGTCGTTCTCCTACCAGTTCCGGCCGACCACGGTGGACCAGCCGGCGAAGTTCATCTCCGCCAAAAAGAAACCGCCCATCAATCCACATGCGTGCTGGAGCTATACCACCCGTGCGGGAACCGGCAACACCCTGGCCGGCTATACATCGATGCCCGCCATCGACACGTCGCGCTTCACCAGTATCGGGTCGGTGCCGGAAACGGCCACCCTCGCCGCGGGAGGGAAGCCCCTGCTGATTTCCGACCGCGGAGAGCCGGTCTCGGCGAGCGAGTTCTTCCCCGAGTGGACCCTGCCGTCATCACCCACACCGCGCAGGCCCCCGCTCGCGTCCGCACCGGGCGGCGGTGCCGTGCCGGGCCGGCTGCGGACGTTCCGTTGATCGCCTGATCTTTCACCGTTCGAGCCGACACATACCATGGCCGCCAGCGACGTCTACAACGCTCTCCAAACCGCCATCAGCGGCACCGACCGCAGCATCGACTTGTGGGGCGCCGCGAACACCGCGTCGGCATTGTCGGACCTGGTGGGGGTGCTTGAACTGTTCGGCATCAAGAGCAGCTACGCACTGACGAAGGCCAGTCTGTCCGGCGACAACGCCAGCGTCACCCTGACTGCCTCAGGTCAGTTCGCCGCCGCGAGCGCCGCCGCCAGCGGCAGCTACGCGGTCGCCGCCACGCTCACCTACAGCGATGCCTCTCGATTCGCGCTGACATTGCGCGTGGTGGACAGCCGTCCGTGGACCTTCGCGAACTTCTTTCCGACGCTGCCCGCCAGCATGCGCTCCAATCTCGACGAGGCCGGCATCAGGGGCATCCGCTGGACGACCTCCTACCTGACCGGCTCGCGCGCGAGCTACGCGGTGGTGGTCGACAGCGTATCGTTCTCGGCGCGCAGCGGCCCGGGAGGAACGTTGCGAATGGACGGCTTTCTCCCCGAGTTCGCCGATCCCGACATCGGCGGAAAACTCGGGTTGCTTTCGCCATGGCCGCTGCGCCTGTCGGGAACCGTCGTCATGCCCGCCAGCGCGACCGATTTCCCGTTGTTGCAACTGGTCGCGCAAGGCAGCCCCACCAACAGCTTCAGCGGGAGCACCGTGCCGGAGGTCGCGGGGCCAGATCCGCTGAATGTGAAGGCCTTGTTCCTGGAGATCGGCACACGCCGGCTGATCCGGCCCATGTTCGGAAACAAGGGCATGTCGTCGCTGGCCCTCGGCGGCGAGTTCGTCATCGGCGGCGGGCTGTCCGGCGTCATCCGCACGCAGATACTCACCGCATCGTCGCTGTGGGTCTTCCATGCGCGGTTCGATCCGGCCACGTCGTCGCTGACGCAGGGCCTGGCATCGCTGACGCGCATGTTCGGCGTGGAGCTGCCGATCCCGATGGATTTCCCGCTGCTGAGCGAATTCCATTTCGCCGAAGTCGATGCCGAATTCCGCAACAGCGCGCCGCCCGGGCAAGCACCGTCGTTTTCGCTGGTGACATTCGCGCTCACCATCACTTCGAACCACCCCTGGACGCCGCCGGTGCCGTTCGTCACCTTCAAGGACGTCGGAATCCGCTGGGTGTGGGGTTCGACCCAGGCGATCAATCCGGCGACGGACGCGCTGGAGAGCACCTACCTGCTGACCGGCTCGGTGTTCGGCGCCATCCAGTTCGGCGGCGACGGTTCGCAGGGCCGATTGCCGCCGCCTCACCCGCACCCGGTCATGGCCGAACTGCTTCCGCGTGTCCGGGCCGCGGACGGCAGCGTCACCATCGATCTCAGTCTGTCGATCCCGAGTTTCTATATCTCGGCGAACATGCGCCCCGGCGATTACATCCCGATCGGGCAGGCCTTCGCCGAATACTTCGACGGCAAGATGCCGCTGGTGCCGGCGGACATGAACGTCACGGCGCTGTCGTTCACCGCCGACCCGATCGGTCAGGTGTACCAGGGGCAGGCGCGCATCCTGTTCGGAACGCCAACGGATCCCGCGCCGGAGCAGGCCTGGACGATCATGCAGGTCGGCACGGTCGGTATTTCTCTTCAGCGACTGGAAATGTGGGTGGAAGCGCGGGGCGGACGCGTGGGCGGCGGCATTTCCGGCGTGTTCTTCCTGAAAGGCGCGGGTGCGGAGGCCTACAGCGATCCGCAGATGCAGTTGAGCGCCGAATATCCGGTACAGAACGAGGACGAGAACGTCGGCTGGGTGTTCGCGGCGCATCTGTTCCCCGGCACGTCGATCGACCTCACCGAGATGGTCGCGCGCTTCATCGAGGGCGATCCGGGCTACGTGGTGCCCGAGTACGTACCGCACCTGCTGATCGACCGTCTGGATGCCACCTTCAAGACCGGCAACGGTGCCTACACCTTCGGCGGCACGGCCTCGATGCGCTGGACGCCGACGCTCTTCGGCACCGAACTGTCCGTCAACGCCTCGGCCAGCACCGACATCGCGCGCGCGAAGAGCGGCGACCCGATCACCGGCACGCTGAGCGGCAGCTTCGCCGTCAACAAGATCGCGATCATGGCGTCGATGGACATCGGCGTGGCCAAGCCGACGTATTTGTTCAAGGTGATGTTCGGCGAGCTGTGGGTGCAGGCGGTGACCTCCTGGCGCGGCGAGGAGCACAAACGCCACCAGATCGTCTCGGTGCAATTGGGCGGCATCACGCTTGGCGACATCCTGGAGTATCTGGTCAACCTGGCCGCGCCGACGCTGGGCTTTTCGCTCGATCCGCCGTGGGACCTGCTCAAGCGCGTGGACCTGTCGCGCTTCGTGCTCACCCTGGATCCGCAGGAGAATGTGGTCGAATTCGTGTTCAACGCCGAGGTGGACCTGGGCGTGATGCGAGTGGACACGATCGGCGCGCGCTACCGGCGCGGCACCGGGCAGGGCAAGGTCGAGCTGATCCTCACCGGCAATTTCTTCGGCGAGCCCTACGGCAGCGACAAACCATTGCACTGGGACGTGGTCAACGGTTCGCCGCCGAGCGTGCCGGGACAGGGGCCGTCCACGGTGGACCTGCGCTTCCTCGGCTTCGGCCAGCGCGTGACGTTCGCCGGCGCGACGCCCGATACCGTCGCCGCCAGCGTCGCCGAACTGCGCAAGGCGATGCAGGCGCCGGAGCCCGGCAAGGACCCGGTCGGCACGGGCCTGGTCTATGCCGAGGACAGCCAGTGGCTGATGGGTCTGGAGATCGGTCTGATCAGGATGATCGACCTCGGCATCATCTTCAACGATCCGAAGCTGTACGGTTTGTCGATCGCGCTGGGCGGCGAACGCGCGGGTTCTCTGGCCGGACTGCGCTTCGAGATTCTCTACAAGAAAATCACCAACGACGTCGGGATGTACCGCATCGAGCTGCGCGTGCCGGATGCGTTTCGCACCATCCAGCTCGGTGCCGTCTCGCTCACCCTGGGCATCGTGGTGATCGAGATCTACACCAACGGCAATTTCAAGATCGACCTGGGCTTTCCGTACAACCGCGACTACAGCCGCTCGTTCTCGCTGCAGGCGGGCATCTTCATCGGCCGTGGCGGTTTCTATTTCGGCATTCTCGACGGCGATACCTCGACCAGCGTGCCCAGGATCACCAACGGCAACTTCTCGCCGGTGATCGAACTGGGCGTGGGTCTCGCCGCCGGCGTGGGCCGCGAGATCAGCGTGGGCGTGCTGTCCGGCGGCGCATACGTGCAGATCGAGGTGATCTTCCAAGGCGTGCTGGCGTGGTTCAACCCCACCGCCAGCGGCGGCGGTTCGGCGAAATTCTTCCGCGCGCAGGGCGTGGTCGCCATCCACGGCAAGGTCTACGGCAAGGTGGATTTCGTGGTGGTCAGCGCCAGCGTGACGCTGGAGGCGTTCGCGCAGGCGATGGTGGTCTTCGAGAGCCATCGCCCGCTGCTGCTCGACTTCTCGGTCGGCGTGCGTGCGGAAGCTTCGGTGAAGATCCTCTTCATCCGTCTGCATTTCAGTTTCTCGGTCACGCTGGACCTGAGCTTCACCATCGGCTCGGCCTCGCCCACGCCATGGATCCTGGCCAACGGCGGCGGCAGCGATACGCGTTCGTCGATCGCGTCGACGCTGCCGCGGCACGCGCAGCGCAAGGCATTGCTGCGGCACGGCGCTCTGCTGCGCATGCGCGAGCGGCGCCGCGCGCGGGGCCTCGCGGCCGGGCAGGGCGGTTACGTATTGGCGTGGAAGCCGACCCAGCGGGTATTCGACCGCCGACAGGTGCTGCGGCTGACCATGCTGCCGTACATCACGGTGGGGCAGGTGCCGGTCGACTGGTCGGGCCAGGTGCCGGGCAATGCGGATCCGCAGTATCGCGTCGCCTTCCTGATCTATGCCGACACCGGCATGGCGGCGGATGGGAAAACCGCGGCAGACCTCGTCGAGCGCAGCGTGCGCCTCAGCAGCAGCGACACTCTGGCCGCGGATCTGCTGGTGATCGGTCTGCTGCGCTATGCGCTGTACGCGCTGCCCGAGGGCCCCGGCTCGCCGCAGGACAGCGTCAATGCCGCGCAGTTGGCCCTGCTGGCCGAACAGATCGCGATGCCGCAGACCGCGACCGCGGGTTTCGGCAAAGACGACGTGCAAAGTTTTTTCAGCACCAATCTGGCCCTGCTGATCGGCGGCCTGCCGTCCGGCATCGGCACCGCCGAGAAGGGCGCGATGATCTTTCCGATGCCGCCGGGTCTGGCCTGGACCTCGCCGCAGGCGGGCGATCGCGACTTCTCCAAGTTCAACGAGATCGGCGCGGATTACCAGAACGGCATCCGTGCGATCCTCGGCGACTACTTCCCGGTGAACGGCGGCGGCACCGATGCGACGGACGATCCGAATGACTACGTGTCGTTCGCCACCTGTCTGTTCGGCGACTATTGCCAATTGCTCGTGAAGGCCGCGGTCAACGCAGCGCAGAAGCAGCTCGAGAACGTGCCGGTGAACGTCACCGCCGGCATGAGCCTGGCGGATGCGGCCCGCACTTTCGCTTCCGCGGCCCTGCCGGTCGTCAAGGAAGCCGGCGACACGGTGCAGAGCGTGGCCGCGCGCATGGGCGCCACGACGGCGGAGCTGATGTTCCTCAACCCGCCGATCCAGCAGACGATCGATCGGACCGCAGTGGGCGCGCCGCTGTCGCCGGCCCCGCTGATCGGCGTCAGCCCCGAGATGTTGGTTCAGGACAATGCCGGCACCGGCCTGGTGCAGCAGGCCTGGCCGCTGGGCGACGTGTCGCGCGCCGTGGGCTCGCCCGACGCGAGCCTGACCAGCCTCTCCACCCTGTTCAATCTCGCCGACGTCACCACGCTGTTCGCCCATGTGCCGCCGGCCGGCGGCTACAGGCTGGGCGCCAATCCCAACCTGCTGCAGGAAGGGCGGCGCTTCCCGATGATGGCGCAGCGTTTCACGCCGCCGGCCGGCGGCGGCTTCGATGCGACGCAGGCGGGAGCGCTGTTCTTCGTGCGTTATGCGGATCCGGATCTCTCGCAGGCCGGTGCGCGCGATGCAACGGATATGCCGGCCTGGTACGCGCAGGCGATCGCCATCATCAACCCCGGGCTTTCGCTGGCGACGTCGGGCAACGCCAGCACAGTGGAGATCGATCCGGGCACGACGCTCAGTGTTCCCACACAGTACGGCAACCGCAGCACCACGCGCGCCTATGTCACGGTGCCCGGCGACACGTTGTACCGCATCGGCTGCATGCTGGTGCTGTGTCAGGACGCGGCCACGCTGCGCACCGAGCCGCCGCTGTGGATCGCTTTCAGGAATGCGGTGACCGCCGTGGACGCGGGCTTCGGCATTCCCGCCTGGCCACTGTCCGGACAGACCGGGGGTGTCGCCATCCAGGCAGGCGAGACGGCCGAAAGTCTGGTGCGCCGTATGGTCATCAGCGCCAGCCTCGGCACGGAGGGCTGGAGTTACGACTGGAGCGCGGCCTGCGCATGGCTCGCCCCGGCGAAAGTGTTGTCACCGGCCGCGGTGATCGTGCTGCCGGGCGCGACGATTTCCGACAAGCAGGCCTTCACCTTCCAGAGCTTGGCGGACACCTACGGCTTGAGCCTCTCCGATGTCGCCGTGCGCCTGCAGAACCAACAGGGACTGCTGCCGGACCCGACGACGCTCACCGTCAGGCAACTGCCGGTGATGACCGTTGCGCAGATCGAAAAGGGCGTGCTCGGCGAATCGTTCGCGGGCGTAGCGAATCAGGCATCGCAGATGCTGATGGCCGGCCTGCGCCTGCCCGGCCTGCAGACGATCGGCGGCGGCCATGTGGTGCCCGACACCACCAACCCGCTGCCGCTCTATGACCTGAGCGGCCAGCAGTTCACCTTGCCGGTCTCCGGCGAGGCCGGGCGGCTGCGCGATGTCGCACTGTCGCTCACGGTGAGATCCAATGTGGAGTGGGTGAGCTTCGGCGACACGTTTACGGTGGCGCCCGAGCACGACCTCGCGTCGCTGCAGGCGCGCGATGCGAACCTGCTCGCACGCAATTCGCGGCTCGCCGCGCCGGACGGCTTGCAGCCCGGCATGGTGTTGTTCGCCGGCGTCGACGATAAAACCCTGGATTTCATCTACACCAACGCGCAAATCCTCGACCAGGCACCGTCCGCGAGCCTGAAGCTCACCACCGTGCCGGCCACGCCGCCGGCGCCGCAGGCCTTGCCGCTGCGGGGCACCGCGCCCAACGCGTACAGCTTCGAGCACGCGCTGCCTTTGCAGACGCCGCAGGTCTTGCCGATCCCGACGACAGGCGTGCCGCTGGCCGGCTACGCGACCCTGTGGCCGTTTCCGCAAGGATTGCTGCTGCGCGCTGCCGCACGGTCGAGCACGCCGTACGACATCTTCGCCGGCAGCCAGCCCGGTGCGACCGTCGACAACGCCCGCACACTGCCCGGCACCACCTACGGCTGTCGGCTGAGCTTCCGCATCCGGCGCATGGACGAAGGCTCCAGCCGCTTCCTGCTGCTGGGCGTGGATACCGACCAGCGCGACACGCTGCTCGCCTTGCGCAATGAGATCCTGGGGGGCGAGTCGGGCAGCGCCACGAAGGCTTACCTGGGCGTCAGCCCCGCGCCGAACGCATCCAATGCGCAGGGCTTGAATCTGCTCGATACGAGCACGCCGTGTTTCCTGATCAGGACCAACCTGTCCACCGATTCGCAGCCGCAGCCCGACCTGCTGCGCGCGCGGGCAGAGGATGCGCCGGCGCCGGTCTACCATGCCGATTTCGTCGCACAACTGGCCGACTTCCTGCTGTTGCTGTGGGAAGGGAGCGTTGTGGGCGGCACCGGTTACTTCCTCGGGTTCGGCAAGGATCTGCCGGGGAGCGCCTTCGATGGACAGGGCGTGGCGACCCTCACCTTGCTCGCGATCGCCGGCCGCCAGCAGGCGGCGATGCCGGCCGGCCGCACACTCGAAGTGTTCAACAACTGCCTGCTTGTGGCGCCGGGCCTGGATGGCTCCATCCACGGCTTGTATGCCGAATGCGCCGACGACTCGGATCTGGGCGACGTCGCGCTGACGCCGCCGGGCACTGCGGGCTTCATGCTCACCATCGAGGCACCGACCGGCGGCGACCCGGTCAGCGCCCTGCAGGATCGCTACAACACGCTGGCGTTCTGGTGCGCCGATACCACCTCGCCGTACACCATCGCACCCGCCTGGACGCCGGCGCTGCCCAGGCCGAGCGACGGCACGCACTTGCAGCCCTGGGAGCGGCAGCGCCTGGTACGCCGTCTGCGCGCGCAGACTGGTGCCGAGCCGAGTGCGCCACCGCCGCCCGCGCCGTACTGGCATTATGAACAGGTCGTGCCGTTCCATCGCTTCGCCACGCAGAAACCGCTGCCGTCCACGCAGGGCCTGCCGAGCGAGGCGAACGATCCCTACCGAGGTTTCGGCGGCGCGACCAAATGTCCCGAGCCGCTGCTGACCTTCTGCATGTCGGACCTGCTCGGCAATCACAGCCAGGGCCCGACGGCCGAGGGGCAGGGCGTGCTGAAACTCACTCTAGGCTACACCGACCCGCTGATCGGGTTGTCGCAATGGCCCGAGCTGGCGGCGTACTTCGAAGTGCTGGGCCAGCCCGGCGCCGCATCGCTGGCCATGCAACTGGGCCTCAAGGCGGCCTCCGCCCTGCCGGGCGCCTCCGAGCGTGGCGACGGCGTGATCGCGTCGGCGCGGCAGCAGAGCGAACAGTACGCGCGCATCCATTACCAGCTCTCCCAGCCGAACATGCAGGCTTTGCTCGCCACGTCGCTGCGACAGGGCGCGGACGAGGCGGAGCAGAGAGTCGACATCGGCCGATTGTGGCGCTACGCCGCTGGCGCCCATGCCTACACCGCGACGGCCTCGCAGTTGCAGGCGTTGACCTCGCCCGGCCAGGCGCTGAGCCAACTGCTGCTGACCCATCCGGTGCGCTACGCCGAAATGGCGCTCGCCAACGAGGACATCGCGCTCAACGACCTGTTCGCCGCCGACAGTACGCTGAACGTACCTGTCTTCATGCCGTATATCGCGCAGCGTTCGCTCGCCGATCTGTATGCGCAGCGCCCGGTCGGCTGGCCCGATCCGGGTTCGCCGGCGGCCTTGTTCGCGCTGCCGGAAAACGTCGGCTTGCCGCTGGCCGTGGGCGCGCACTTCAAGCTGCCGTCAGTGGCCGGTTTGTCCACGGGCACCGATGCGGCGACGCCATCGTTGGCCGATCTGGCCTCCGCGCATGACACCGACGCCGGCCGCGTCGGCGAACTCAACAGCACGGCGGCCATCCTGGCGCCGATGAACGGCAGGCAGCCCGACCAGCCCAACGTGCTCAGCGCGCGGTTCGAACAGGCGGACGGCAGCATGCTCACGCTGCAGGTCACCGTGGTCGCGGGGGACACCGACTCGTACGCCGGCGTGCGGAAAGCGTTCGCCGCGCAGGGTGGCAACCTGAGCGTCATGCAGATCGCTGCCGAGAACGCCGCCACGCAAGGATTGTTCAAACCGAACCTGACGCTGAGCAACGACACCTACATCGCGCAGCCCAACGACACACCCGCCAGCAACCGCAGCGGTTTCACCGCGCTGTTGCTGGGCACCGCCAACGCTTCGACGCCGGGGATCTTCGACGATGGCGCGCTGGTGCAATTCGGCAGCGAAGCATTGGCGCCATCGGACGACACACTGGGCATGATCGCGCAGCGTTACGGTTGCCCGGCGGATCATCTGCTGTCGAACAACGCAAGCCTGCTCTGCGGCGACAAGCTGGCCGTGCCGGGCAGCTTCGCCTGGCCCGCAGGCAGGGCAGGCATGAGCATGCTGCGCGTACCGTATACGGTACGGGCGCACGACCGGCTCGGCACGCTGCGCGAGCGCTTCGCCGCCTACAGTGGCGACACCGGCAACGCCACGGTGCGCGAATGCGTGGAGGCCAACCTCAACGTGCCGGGCACGCTCGCGCGGAACGTCACCATCGAGATTCAGGTGCCCGGAGGCAACGTCAGCATCACCACGCCGGCGGTGGCGTCTTTCGCGCAGGCGCTGGCGCAGGCCGTCGCGATCAATCCGGATACGACGCTGGCGCTGCTCGCCGATGCGATCGCCGTCCTGCCCGATGCGCTTCAACCGGGCGCCTTGCTGCTTTGGCCGCTGGCGTGCCTGCCGGCCGCCACCGCACCGAAGGACATCGCCGGCCTGTACGGTGTGGATGGCGCGAGCTTCGCACTGGCCAACACCGCCACGCCGGGACTGGTCGCACCGCAGGTCGAGCTGAGTCTGCCCGGCGCCGACGGCACGATCGTCGAAGTCACCACCAGGCCCAACGACACGCTCAATACCGTGGCCGTGCGCTTCGCGCTGGCGGGCGTCGCCACGGACGCGGGCGCGATCGCGCAGGGGAATGCCGACGCCGCCCTGTTCGCCGCCCAAGCGCTGGCACTGCTGCCGCCGGTGGCGGTGCGCGAGGAGGTCTCGCTGGGCGCCGGCGGTCCCTATCCGGACACGGTGTTCGCGCTCGATGCCTCGCTGACGCTGGTCCGCCCCCGAGACTTGATCCATCCGGATTTCGACAAGCACGGCCCGGTGGCGCAGGCCAGCTCACCGCTCGCGCCGCGCGCGCAGGCCGGTGCACACGGCGGCGACAGCCTCAACTTCGGCCCGTTCATCGGCCGCCTCACCGACGCGCTGCCCGGTCTGCGCGTGGGCACGGCCAGGGCCGCCGGCAAAATCAGCGATCTGTGGTGCGTGGACTTCACCGCCACCGGCATCGCCTCGGTCGGCCTGGTGCCCGCCGTGAAGTTCCCGGAGACCGCGGCGATGCCACGCTTCTTCGCGCTGGCGCCGCTGTACGACCATCTCGTCACGCGCCAGGTCCAGATCGAGCAGCTCGATGACGACGGCAAGCTGGACAAAGCCGGCGTGACGACCAATTTCATGGCCATCGATGCCGAGCCGTGGGCCCAGCGCTTCCTCGGCGACATGGACCGCTTCCTCGGCGGTCCGATGGCGACCGAGCTGTATCGCATCGCCGCACTGAGGGACACGCTGAACTGCGTCATCGGCAGCAAGGCCATGATCGCCGATGGCATCAGCCGGCAGTTGCAACTCGTGTTCGATTACTCCGCCTGCCGGACCAGTCCCGACCCCGATTACCAGAACGGCCTGGCCGTCGCGCGCGATGCCTTGAAACAGCAGCTCTACGTGAGCCTGCTCAACGCCTACGACACCTCGGTGGTGGCGCAGTACGACACGACGTCCAACACGCCGTGGTCGAAGGACACGGCGCCGCCGGTGTCGCTGTACGGCCAGGCCAGGCTTACCGGCACGGCCACGCCGGTCACCTTCGCGGCCAGCAAGACGACTTTCGATCCGGCCAAGGCCTTCGTCAGCTTCTTCGCCAGGGTGGCCGATCCCGAGCGCCACAGCTGGGTACGCGGCACGCTCGATTACGCCTATTCGCATGCGGAGTTCGCCATCACCTCGAAGGACGTGCCGACGGGGTACCAGGCGTCGAACTGGCTGTCGTTCCTGCCGCTGCAGAACGCGACGGCCAAGCCCGAGGCGCTGAAGAACACCAACCCCGGCGATCTGCTCGCACCGGTGCCGCTGCGCACGTATCCGTTGCTGCCATCGATCCGCGAACAGACGGCGCATGCGACCTACAGGCAGCCGAGCGACCTGAGCCAGCTGGCTCTGTGGACCTACCGGCTGACCTGTTCGCACCAGTTCGCCGCGCAGGACAGCGTGCGGATCGTCACCGACTTCAATCTTGCTCCCGCGGGGCGGCCGCGCGCGGCGGCAACGCCGGTCGATCTGTTCGGCGCACTGGCGCAGTACACGACCGTGGCGGACAAGCTGTGGACGCTGCTGGGCGCGCCCGTGCAGCAGCCGCCATCGCCCACGTTCATCAACGCCGCCAAGACCTTCGCCGACCTTGCCCATTCGATTGCCGGCCTGTGGAACCTGCGCCTGGCGCAGGACGAAAGCAGCCGCGCGCCGGAAGACCGCTACACGGTCGGAGCGAGCTATGCCTTCAATGCGCGGGTGAAATATTCGGAGGACGGCAAGAGCATCGAGAGCTTCTCGCTCACGCGCGAACAGGACCAGCCCGGCCCGGGCCAAGCTTGGCCGACGGTCGAGGTGATGATCGCCGATGGCGCGTATGCGCCCCTGAAGATCAGGCTGCCGGCAACACCCGGCGCCACCACGGTCTACGCACCGGAGCAGGGCGTCACCATTCCGGCGCACGACCAGCAGACCTTCCGGCTCGCCTGGGAAGACATCGGTATCGCCGCCTTCCAGAACGCGCGCGCCCGCATGCTGGCTGTGCGCAACAACCATCTGCTGTACGACCCGGAACGTCCGCAGAATCCGGACCTGCCGACCAGCAGCGCCTTCCTGTTCAAGACCGCGGAGATCACCGCCACCAGCATCGTGACGCCGCTGATCGAACGCAGCGCGCCGCAGAAGATCACCGGTGAGGACCTGACCGCAGCGCTGGACGATGCCATCCAGACCCTGTTCCCGACGAACGGACTGCTGCAGAACACCACCGCCTCATGGGGCGTGTTCTACACCTACCAACTTGTCCTCGGCAGCGGACCCGACGAAAGCCTCGTCAGCAAATTGCCGGTCGCGCTTTATCCGAGCCAGCCTCTGGCGGGTGCTGCCCAGGCCCTGGCGGATGCAGTCCAGACCTGGACGCACAACCACCATCCCGCCACGCAGGGTGGCGGCTGGCTGTTCGACGTGATTCTCTATTCGGGCGTGGATAACGGCACGCGACCGCTGTTCACTGCCGAGCTGTCTTACAAGCTTGGGGGAGGGTAGAAGAACCACTTCTGCGGTTCGTTTGGGGCCGCTGGATAACGGAATCCGGCATGAGCTGTCCGCTGCCCAATCGGCCGGAACAGCTTCGATTTGTTGGCTCCTCCCAATGCGGGGCAGCTTGTTGGTGCGTCGGGCCGGCAGCGTCTGCGCGACCTTGTTCACGTCGTGGAAATGCACGCCGTCGACGACCGACCCATTCGCCTGGATGTTTCAATCCACGCGCCCGCGAGGGGCGCGACGTTACCCACTCTCTGGATGGTGTTATCAGGCGAGCCCCGGCCAGCCGCCTGCCGGCCCACGCTCCATGAAGGTCTGTGTGGTTTAGCACCGTTCGCCAGTAGTACGCCGCGGCGCATCGATTCGGGCAAACTGTGCCTCGTCGCCAGCAGGGAGGTCTGTCGATGTCGCCTAGATCCATTGCCATCCTGTTTCTCCTGATCCCGTTGGCTTCAACGGCTCAGGATCGGCAGGGGGTCATCTACAAGTGCCGGTCCGCGTCCGGCCATCTGACTTACCAGACAGAGCGCTGCCCGCCTGGTACTGAACTCCGTGACGTGAGGGTTTTTACGGACCGGGGCGTTGATCCGTACATCGCTCGCAAGGTTGAGGCTGATCGCCGCGAGGTTGAGGCGCGTAAGCGTCGCGCTGCCGCCTATGTTCCGCCTCCGGTCTACCGGTCTAGGCCAAGCGTTCGTGACTGTGAGAATGCGCGTTCTCGGCGGGACCGCCTTCGTCGCCAGATTGGCTCCCAGCGCATCACATGGTATCAAGAGCTTGAGCTCTGTCGCCCGGTGCAGCAGATGTGTGGGAATTGCAGCCCGGGTTATCCGCTGATATCGCCGTAGTAGTCCGCGCAGTTTCGCGGACAAAAGTCGCGTCATTTCGCATAATGCATCTTATGTTATTGAAAGATCGGCGGCGTAGGCCGCGACGAAATCGCCGATGGTCCTCAACGCGGCTGCGTCGGCGATTTCCCCGTCCGCGCCGATGGTCTGGTGGGCGCGCGACAGCATCAGCGTCTTGCCGGTCCAGACCGGGACACCCAGCGACTTCAGCACCGGCAGCCATGCCGCCTGCGACAGTTGCGTGCCGAATCCGCCCGGGGATGCGCCCATGAGCGCCAGGGGCCGGCCGCCGAAGAGCTGGCGAAGTTCGCTTGCGGGTCGCGACAACCAGTCGATGGCGTTCTTCAGCACGCCGGGCATGCCGTTGTTGTATTCCGGCGTCGCCAGCAGCAAAGCGTCGCTGGCCCGGATCCGCGTCTTGAGCGCATCGACCGCCGCCGGAATGCCTTCCGCGGCTTCGAGATCGCCGTCGTACAGCGGGATGCCGTGCAGGGTCGCGATTTCGATCTCGACGCCTTCGGGCGCGCTGCGTCGGGCCGCGCGCAGCAGCGCGGTGTTGAACGAGGCCGCGCGAAGGCTGCCTGAAATGCCGAGAATCCGGGTCATCGTCGACTCCATGCGGGCTTGCGATGTGTGGTCCGCGAAGTGGGCGCTCAGGTCGCCAGATTGATCCAGGTCGCCTTCACTTCGGTGTATTTCTCGAAGGCGTGCAGCGACTTGTCGCGGCCGTTGCCGGACTGTTTGTAGCCGCCGAACGGAGCGGTCATGTCGCCACCGTCCCAGTAGTTCACCCAGACGCTGCCGGCGCGCAGTTTGCGGGCGACGCGATGGGCGCGGCCGATGTCGCGGGTCCAGACGCCCGCGGCCAGGCCGTATTCGGTGTCGTTGGCCATCCGCAGCGCGTCGGCTTCATCGTCGAAGGCGATCACCGAGAGCACCGGGCCGAAGATTTCCTCGCGGGCGATCGTGTGGTCGTGTTCGACGCCGTCGAAGATCGTCGGCTCGATGTAGCAACCGCCGGGAACGATGTCCGCGCGCTTGCCGCCGAGCAACAGCCGGCCGCCGTCGGCCTGACCCTTGGCGATGTAGTCCAGCACCCGCGCGGTCTGGCCCTCGTCGACCATCGCGCCCATCGGCGCGCCCGGCTCCAGCGGATGCCGCGGCTGCATCGCCCTGCCCGCCTCGACCACCGCGGCGACGAACGCATCCTTGATCGAACGTTCGACCAGCAGGCGCGAGGCCGCGGTGCAGACTTCGCCCTGGTTGTAGAAGATGCCGCCGGCCGCGGCCTTGGCCGCCTGCTCAAGATCCGGCGCATCGGCGAACACGATGTTCGGGCTCTTGCCGCCGCATTCCATGTAGGCGCGCTTCATATTCGAACGGCCCGCGCACTGCAGCAGATGCTTGCCGACGGCGGTCGAGCCGGTGAATACCAGACCGTCGACATCCATGTGCAGCGCCAGCGGTTCGCCGGCGCCCCGGCCGAAGCCCGGCACCACGTTGAACACGCCGGCGGGAATGCCCGCCTCCATCGCGATCTCGGCGAGACGGATCGCGGTCAATGGAGACTTCTCCGACGGCTTCAGCACCACCGAATTGCCGGTGGCCAGCGCCGGCGCGATCTTCCACGTCGCCATCAGCATCGGGAAATTCCACGGCACGATCGCGCCGACCACCCCGAGCGGTTCGCGGGTGACCAGGCCCAGTTCGTCCGGGCCGGTGGCGGCCACTTCGCCATAGACCTTGTCCAGCGCCTCACCGGTCCAGGCCATGCAGCGGATGGTCGCGGCCACGTCCACGGCGCGGGCGTCGGAGACCGGCTTGCCCATGTCCAGCGATTCCAGCAGCGCCAGCTCATCGCCATATTGCTCGATGAGCTGCGCGAACCGGATGAGAATCTTCTTTCGATACGCGGGTTTGGCGTCGGCCCAGCGACCGGCCTCGAAACTGCGCCGCGCGGCGGCCACCGCCCGTTCGATGTCCTCGGCTTCGCACTCGGCCACCCGACCCAGCACGCGGCCGTCGATCGGGCTGATGCAGTCGAAGGTCTTGCCGCTGGCGGCATCGACGAAACGGCCGTCGATGAAGGCCTGGGTGTGGATGCGCAGGCCGTCGGCCAGGGCCTGCCAGGTGTCGCGGGTGCGGGGGGCGTTCATGCGGCGTGACTCCGGAAAGGTCAGAACGTGGCGGGCGTGTTGGCGCTGACGAGGATCGCGTCTCCATCGCCGACGTTGCGGAAGCGGTGCGGAATGCGGCTCTCGAAGTAATAGGCCTCCCCCGGGCCGAGGACGCGGACCTGATCGCCGACGGTGACCTCCACCTGGCCCTGCACGATCACGCCGCCCTCCTCGCCTTCGTGGGCGAGCATGCTTTCGCCGGTGTCGGTGCCCGCCGGCATCACTTCGCGGAGAATGCACATCTGGCGCTGCGGGCGGCGCTGACCGACGAGGAAATAATGGATATCGTTGTTGCCGACATCGGGCTGTTCGCCGCGCTCGTAGAACGGGCTGTCGACCGGGCCGGCATCGAGGTCCATGGTGAAGAAATCGGCCAGGGAGATCGGGATGCCGTCCAGCACCTTCTTCAGCGAGCTGACCGAGGGGCTGACCTTGTTCTGTTCGATCAGCGAGATGGTGCTGTTGGTGACGCCGACCCGCTTGGCCAGCTCGCGCTGGCTGAGGCCTTTGGTTTTGCGGACGAGCTGCAGGCGTGCGCCGATATCCATTCAGAACCCATCGACTTTGTTGATGCGGGATACTTTACACCGATCCCGTCCCGCAGCATTTTTTGCCGATTCCCGCATCGGTTGTAAAGTTTTTTCAACACGGTAAGCTTGGTCATCGGTCCGCTTTGCCCACAGCGTCCCCCCTCGACTTTCATTCTCGACCCGCCGGCTTAACGCCGGCCTGGAGCCCGACCCGATGCGAGACGACACGTCCGCCACGCCCGCTGCCGGTTACGGCGATCACTACGCGCGTCAGGCGACGCGCCAGCCCGAAGCGATGGATGCGTTCTGGATGCCGTTCTCGGCCAATCGCCAGTTCAAGGCCGAACCGCGCCTGCTGGCCAGCGCCTCGGGCATGTTCTATCGGTCGGTGGACGGCCGCGAGATCCTCGACGGTACCGGCGGTCTGTGGTGCTGCAACGCCGGCCACGCGCGTCCGCGCATCGTCGATGCGGTGCAGCAGCAGATCGCAACGCTCGACTTCGCGCCGACCTTCCAGATGGGTCACCCGCTGCCCTTCACGCTCGCCGAGCGGCTGGTGGAGATCGCGCCGGACCATCTCAATCACGTCTTCTTCACCAACTCCGGCTCGGAGTCGGTCGACACCGCGCTGAAAATCGCCCTCGCTTATCACCGCGCCCGCGGCGAAGGCCATCGCACCCGCCTGATCGGCCGCGAGAAGGGCTATCACGGCGTCGGCTTCGGCGGCATATCGGTGGGCGGCCTGCCCAACAACCGCAAGTTCTTCGGCAGCCTGCTGCCGGGCGTGGATCATCTGCGCCACACCCTCGATCTGCAGCGCAACGCCTTCAGTCGCGGCCTGCCGCAGCACGGCGCGGAACTGGCCGACGATCTCGAACGCATGGTCCTGCTGCACGATGCCAGCACCATCGCGGCGGTGATCGTCGAACCGGTCGCGGGTTCGGCCGGCGTGGTGCTGCCGCCGGTGGGCTATCTGAAGCGCCTGCGCGAGATCTGCGACAAGCACGGCATCCTGCTGATCTTCGACGAAGTGATCACCGGCTTCGGCCGCGTCGGCCACGCCTTCGGCGCGCAGCGCTTCGGCGTCACGCCGGACATGATCACCGCCGCCAAGGGCATCACCAACGGCTGCGTGCCGATGGGTGCCACCTTCGTGTCGGACCGCATGTTCGACGCCTTCATGAGCGGCCCGGACAACGCCATCGACATGTTCCATGGCTACACCTACTCCGGCCATCCGCTGGCCTGCGCCGCCGCGCTCGCCACGCTGGACACCTACGAGGAGGAGAACCTCTTCGACAAGGCGCTCAGCCTGGGCGACTACTGGCAGGAGGCGCTGCACTCGCTGAAGGGCCTGCCGAACGTGATCGACATCCGCAACTTCGGCCTGGTCGGCGCCATCGAAATGGCGCCGCGCGCGGGCGCGCCCGGCACCCGGGGCTACGACGTGTTCGCCCGTGCCTTCCACGAGGGCCACCTGCTGACCCGGGTGACCGGCGACGTCATCGCCCTGTCGCCCCCGCTGATCGTGGAAAAGGGCCACATCGACCGGATCGTGGATGTCCTGGCGGACACCATACGGGCAACCGCGTAAAATTACGGACCAACGGCCCCAGCGCTCCCCACGCGCGAAGCCCCATTCCCGCTACTGGAGAGCAACATGCTGATTGGCGTCCCCAAGGAAATAAAGAACCACGAATACCGCATCGGCCTTACGCCGTCCGGTGCGCGCGAACTGGTCTCGAACGGCCACCAGGTCATCGTCCAGCGCGACGGCGGCAAGGCCATCGGCCTGACCGACGAGCAGTACGTCAAGGCCGGCGCGCAGATCGTCGAGACGGCCGAGGAGATCTTTGCCCGCGCCGACATGATCATCAAGGTCAAGGAGCCGCAGCCGAACGAGTGCGCCATGCTGCGCCCCGGCCAGGTGCTCTACACCTACCTGCACCTTGCACCCGATCCGGAACAGACCAAGGCGCTGGTCGCCTCCGGCGCCACCTGCATCGCCTACGAGACCGTCACCGACCGCAAGGGCGGCCTGCCGCTGCTGGCGCCGATGAGCGAAGTCGCCGGCCGCATGTCCATCCAGGCCGGCGCGCACGCGCTGGAGAAGGCCCAGGGCGGCTCCGGCGTGCTGCTGGGCGGCGTGCCGGGCGTGAAGCCGGCGGAAGTGCTGGTGATCGGCGGCGGCGTGGTCGGCATCAACGCCGCGCGCATGGCGATGGGCATGAACGCGCACGTCACCATCCTCGACCGCTCGCTCGACCGCCTGAAGTACCTGGACGAGCTGTACGGCCACCAGCTGACCACCATCTACTCCACGCGCGACGCCATCGAGGAACGCCTGCCCGACACCGACCTGGTGATCGGCGCGGTGCTGATCCCGGGCGCGGCCGCTCCCAAGCTGGTGTCCCGCGAGCAGCTGAAGCTGATGCGCCCGGGCTCGGTGCTGGTGGACGTGGCGATCGACCAGGGCGGCTGCTTCGAGACCTCGAAGGCCACCACCCACCAGAACCCGACCTACGAAGTGGACGGCGTGATCCATTACTGCGTCGCGAACATGCCCGGCGGCGTCGCCCGCACCTCCACCTTCGCCCTCACCAACGCCACCCTGCCCTTCGCGGTGCAACTGGCGAACAAGGGCGCGAAGCAGGCGATGCTGGACGACGCGCATCTGCTCAACGGCCTCAACGTGCACGCCGGCAAGATCACCTACAAGGCCGTCGCCGACGACCTCGGCTACGACTACGTGCCGGCGGCGACCGCGCTGGCCTGAGGACGGCATGACCCGCATCCCGGCCTACCGCTTGCGTCGTGGGCCGGGATGCGCATCGTTCGATGAGGCATACGATGCGTGAAGGAACCGCAGGCAAGCCCCGCTTTTTCGGATTCGTCTTTGCGACGATCTTCCGGGGCTTCCTGCTCGGCGTCGGCCTCGTCATCGCGTTCGGGCTGTATCAGCAATGGGACCGGAACACCGCGCACGACGCGTATTACGACGACATCGCCGCATCGGGCGACACCTATCTGTTCGCCGGAAAGGATTACCGTCTGCACGACCTGCGCGAAATCAGCGAAAACGGCGGCGTGTGGATCGTCGGACGGATCGAGAATCTGCGCGGGGACCGTCCGATCCGCAGCATCGAACTGCAGGCCAATCTCTACAAGGGCAAGGTCTTCGTCGACCAGTATTCCGAGAGCATCCTCGGCGGGCTGAAACAGGGGGAGAGTCGCCTGTTCAAGATCAGTTGCGGCTGCAAGGGGAATCCGCCCGCCGACCACGATCGCTTCGAGGTCGCGGTCGTCCGCGCATACTGATTTCGCTTTTTCCGAAAAACCGGAGTCGCTCCAATGTCAGGTACCGCTGATTCCCGGCTGTCGCATTTCATCGGCGGCCAACGGCTGGATGCGTCGTCGCGCCACGCAGACGTCTTCGACCCCGCCACCGGCGCCGTCACCAAACGCGTGCCGCTGGCGTCCGTCGACGACGTGCGCATGGCGGTCGACGCTGCGCAGACCGCTTTCCCCGCGTGGGCCGCGACCACGCCGCTCAACCGCGCGCGGGTGATGTTCCGCTTCAAGGAACTGCTCGAACGCCATGCCGGCGCTTTGGCCGCGATCATCACGTCCGAGCACGGCAAGGTGCTGTCCGATGCGAAGGGCGAAGTCACGCGGGGTCTGGAAGTGGTCGAATTCGCCTGCGGCATTCCGCATCTGCTGAAGGGCGAGCACTCGATGAACGTCGGCCGCGACGTCGATTCGTGGACAGAATACGCGCCGCTGGGCGTGGTCGCCGGCATCACCCCGTTCAATTTTCCGGCGATGGTGCCGCTGTGGATGTTTCCGGTCGCGATCGCCTGCGGCAACACCTTCGTGCTCAAACCCTCCGAACGCGATCCATCGGCGTCGCTGTTCATGGCCGATCTGCTGCAGCAGGCAGGCCTGCCCGACGGCGTGTTCAACGTCGTCCACGGCGACAAGGTCGCGGTCGATGCGCTGCTGGATGAGCCGCGGGTGCAGGCGATCAGTTTCGTCGGCTCCACGCCCATCGCCGAATATATCTATGCTCGCGGCAGCGCCAACGGCAAACGCGTGCAGGCGCTGGGCGGCGCCAAGAACCACATGGTGGTGCTGCCCGACGCCGACATCGACGGCGCGGTGTCGGCGCTGCTCGGCGCCGGCTACGGTTCCGCGGGCGAACGCTGCATGGCGATTTCCGTCGCGGTCTGTGTCGGTGATAGCACCGCCGATGCGCTGGTCGCGAAGCTCGCACCGAAGGTCGCGGCGCTGAAGATCGGCCCCGGCTGTCTTGATCCGGGCCATATCGAACCAGAGATGGGCCCGCTGGTCACCGGCGCGCATCGCGACAAAGTCCGCGGTTACGTCGATGCCGGCGTGGCCGAGGGCGCGACACTGGTCGTCGACGGCCGTGGCCATGCGGTCGAGGGTCACGATCATGGTTTCTTCCTCGGCGGCAGCCTGTTCGACCGCGTCACGCCGGAGATGACGATCTATCGCGAAGAAATCTTCGGCCCGGTGCTGTGCGTGATGCGCGTGCCCGATTTCGATGCCGCGCTGCGTCTCGTGAACGAACACGAATACGGCAACGGCACCGCGATCTTCACCCGCGACGGCGGCGCCGCACGCGAGTTCGCGCATCGCGTGCAGGCCGGCATGGTCGGTGTGAACGTGCCGATCCCGGTGCCGATGGCCTTCCACAGCTTCGGCGGCTGGAAGCGGTCGATCTTCGGCCCGCTGCATGTGCACGGCCCCGACGGCGTGCGTTTCTACACCCGGCTGAAGACGATCACTGCGCGCTGGCCCGACACCCATCACGCGGAATTCGTGATGCCGACCATGAAGTGATTTTGTAGGAGGGCCTTCAGGCCCGATCTTTTGCTTTCGATCTGCGGACAATACAAAGATCGGGCCTGAAGGCCCTCCTACGACACGGCCATACGACACGATTCGCATGAAACCCGCCATCAACCCACACAAGATCGTCGTCCTCTCAGGCGCCGGCATCAGTGCCGAGAGCGGATTGCCGACCTTCCGCGACAGCAACGGTCTGTGGCGGAACCACGATTGGCGACAACTGGCGAGCCCCGAGGGTTGGCGCACGCATCCGGAACTCGTGCTGGCGTTCTACAACGAACGCCGCGCACAGGCGGCCGAAGCGCGACCGAACGCGGCGCATCTTGCACTGGCGGAACTCGAATCGAAATACGACGTCGCCATCGTCACCCAGAACGTCGACGATCTGCACGAGCGCGCGGGTTCGACGAACGTCATCCATCTGCATGGACAACTCGCATGGGCGCGCGGCACTTCGCCGCGCCGGCGTCGCCGGCACATCGGCGCAGCGCCGATCCACCTCGGCGATCTGTGCGAGGATGGATCGCAACTGCGGCCGGATATCGTCTGGTTCGGCGAAGCGGTCGAAGCCATGGCACTGGCAGAAGAAGATATGGTCGACGCCGCCAAGGTGCTGGTGGTCGGCACCTCGCTCACCGTCTACCCCGCCGCTTCGCTCGTCGTGTACGCACATACCGACGCCGAGAAGGCGATCTGCGCGCTCGAACTCGATGCCGTGCCGGACGGCTACACGATGCTGCAGGGCACGGCGACCGACAAGGTGCCCGGCCTGGTCCGCCGCTGGCTGGCGGAAGCGCCACGCTGACGCGGTTCCGGTCACGCGCGTCCCGGCGAACGACGCGCGCATCCACACCGGTATTCGTCATGTCCAACGCAAAGGATTCCGTTCCCGCCACCGCCGTCGATCCGAACGCGGTCGATCAGGCCTTCACCCGGATCTCGCCCTACGGCACCCACGCCGAACCCACCTATTCCGGCGCGCTGAGTTTCCTTCGCCGGCGCTACACGAAGGATCTCGATGGCGTCGATGTCGCCGTGGTCGGCGTGCCCTTCGATCTCGCCACCACAAATCGCCCCGGTACGCGCCTCGGCCCGCGCGCGATCCGCGCCGCATCGGCGTCGCTGGCGTGGTGCGCGCCGTACGCTTGGGGCTTCGATCCCTGCGAACGCCTGCAGGTGATCGATTGGGGCGATGTGCATTTCGATCACGGCCGCCCGGAACGCGTGCCCGATACGCTGCGCGACGCCTTCAGCGCGTTCACCGAGGCCGGGGTGACGACGCTCGCGCTCGGCGGCGACCATTTCATCACCTACCCGATCCTGCAGGCGCTGCACGCCACGCACGGCGCGCTGTCGCTGATCCATTTCGACGCGCACAGCGACACCTGGGAAGACCGCGATGCGCGCATCGATCACGGCACGATGTTCTGGCATGCGGCGCGGCAGGGGCTGGTCGATCCCGCGCGTTCGATCCAGATCGGGATGCGCACGCTCAATCCGGAGGATCACGGCTTCCGCGTGCTCGATGCGCGCTGGCTGCATGCGCACGGCGTCGACGCCTGCATCGCGGAGATCCGCGCGCGCGTCGGCGACCGCAAATGCTACGTCAGCTTCGACATCGATTTCCTCGACCCGGCGTTCGCGCCGGGCACCGGCACGCCGGTGGTCGGCGGCTTCTCGACCCACGACGCGCTGCAGTTGGTCCGCGGGCTCGGCGGGCTCGACATCGTCGGCATGGACGTGGTCGAAGTGTCGCCGCCGTTCGATCACGCCGAGATCACCGCCCTCGCCGGCGCCTCGATCGCGCAGGAGTTGCTCGCGGCATATGCCAGCCGGTTCCCGGATCGGTGCTGATCCTCGCGCCGCGCGGCCTTCGCGGTTTTCCTGCAGAATCCGGCAAGGCGGGAACACCGCGCATCCAGGCACGAGAAGACCATGGAACAGTCCCATGACGACAGCCGCACCGCCCATCGCATCTGCCCGTTCTGCGAAGCCGCCTGCGGCCTGACCGTGCAACTGCGCGGGGATGAGGTGATCGCGGTGCGCGGCGACAAGGACGATGTCTTCAGCCGCGGCTATCTCTGCCCGAAGGGCGTGGCGCTGAAGGATCTGCACGACGATCCCGATCGCCTGCGTACGCCGATGATCCGCCGCGGCCGCGGCGCGGATGCGCGCTGGGAAGCCTGCGGCTGGGAAGAGGCGTTCGCGGAAATCGAACGCCGGCTGCTGCCGCTGCTCGACGCGCACGGACGGCGCACGCTGGCGCTGAGCTTCGGCAATCCGATCGTGCACAAACTCGGGCTGCAGCTCTACGTGCCGCGGCTGGCGCGCGCCGCCGGCACACCGAACGTGTTCAGCGCCTCGACCCTCGACCAGATGCCCAAGCACGTCGCCTGCGGCCTGATGTACGGGCATTGGCTGAGCATCCCGGTGCCCGACATCGAGCGCACCGATCTGCTGATCGTGCTCGGCGCCAATCCGATCGCCAGCAACGGCAGCCTGTGGACGGTGCCGGATTTCCGCGGCAAGGCGCGCGCGCTGCGCGAACGCGGCGGCCGGTTGATCGTGATCGATCCGCGTCGCAGCGAAACCGCGGATGTCGCCGACGAACACCACGCGATCCGCCCCGGCGGCGACGCGTTCCTGCTGCTCGGCATGCTGCAGCATCTGCTCGCCGCCGGATCGCCGCGCCTCGGCGCCGCCGAAGGCCACGTCACCGGTCTGGACGACCTGCAGGCCGCCGTGGCCGCGTTCACGCCGGAACGCATGGCCGCGGCCGCGGGCCTCGATGCGGCGACGATCCGCCATCTCGCCGAAACGCTGCGCGACGCGCCGCGCGCCGCGCTCTACGGCCGCATCGGCACCTGCACCCAGCCGTTCGGCACGCTCTGCAGTTGGCTGGTCGAAGTGTTGAACCTCGTCACCGGCCGCATCGACGCCGAAGGCGGCATGCGCTGGCCGCTGGCGCCCGCGCTGCAGGCGAACAGCACCGGCCGCGGCGGACGCGGGCGCGGCGTGGTGATGGGCCGCCGCCATTCGCGCGTGAGCGGCGCGCCGGAAGTGATGGGCGAATTCCCGATGGGTTGTCTCGCCGAGGAAATCGATACGCCCGACAACGCCGATGGGCCGCAGGTGCGCGCCCTGATCACGATCGCGAGCAACCCGGTGTTGTCCGCACCGAACGGCGGGCGCCTCGCCGCCGCGCTCGACGGCCTGGACTTCATGCTCAGCCTCGACATCTACCTCAACGAAACCACGCGCCATGCCGACGTGATCCTGCCGGCGCTGTCGCCGCTGCAGGAACCGCATTACGACATCGCCTTCACGCAGCTCGCGTGGACGCATGCCGCGCGTTTCAGCCCCGCGGTGCTGCCGGTGCCCGACGACGCCTGGCCGGAATGGCGGATCCTGACGCGGCTCGCGGCGCTGCTGGACGGCCACGACAGCGCGTCCGCAGCCGATGTCGACGCCCGCGACGAAGACGCGCTGAAGAAGGATCTGCACGGCATGCTGGCCGCCGCAGGCATCGCGGCCGACGCCCAGGCCGAACAGGTCGCCGCCCTGCTCCGCGCCAGCGCGCATCTCGCCGGCCCGGAACGCCAGCTCGATCTGGCCCTGCGCACGGGCCCCTGGGGCGATCGTTTCGGCGCGCAGCCCGAAGGATTGTCGCTGGAAAGATTGCGCGCCGCGCCGCACGGCATCGATCTCGGCCCGCTGCGGCCGCGACTGCCCGACGTGCTGCGCACGCCCGACGGCCGCATCCAGGCCGCACCGCCCGCGCTGCTGGCCGATCTGGCGCGAGTGGAAGCAGCGCTGTCGCAGCCCGGCGAACACGCACCGGGCGACGGTCATCCGTTGATCGTGATCGGCCGCCGCGACGTGCGTTCCAACAACAGCTGGATGCACAACCTGCCGACGCTGGCCAAGGGCCCCGAGCGCTGCCTCGCGCTGGTGCATCCGCAGGATGCGGCAGCGGCCGGCGTCGCCGACGGCGCGCTCGCGCGCCTGCAGGGCGCCGGTGCGCGCGAAATCACGGTTCGCGTGAAATGCAGCGAAGACATGCGCCCCGGCGTGATCAGCCTGCCTCACGGCTGGGGCCACGATCTGCCGGGCACGTCGCAACGTTTGGCGAGCGAGCGCCCCGGCGCGAATCTCAACGCGCTGCTCGACGAGACCCTGCGCGATCCCTTGTCGGGGACGTCGGTGTTGAGCGGCGTGCCGGTGCGGTTGCGGACGATGGATATCGAGACGGCGTGATCGTCGAACAATCATCTTCACGCCGCATCGAGCGCTGGCTTGGTCTGAGACAAATCCTGTAGGAGCGCTGGCAGGCGCGAGGCCCGCAACATCGAAATCATGACGCCGGACGTAATCCGGGCGTCCATCATTGACCCGCCAGATTGCGCGCTGCGCGGTTCCGGTCCCGACGCGGGCCTCGCGCCTGCCGGCGCTCCTAGAACAACGGCCGTGCCATCCTCGGTATAGCGGCCTTCAGGCCGCTGTTTTTGTAAGCGCAGCAGCGGGATGAAGCCCGCTCTACCGGGGATTGCGGGAGCAATCGAGCCTCGGGCTCATTCCTCATCGGGACAAGGCATCACGCCACATACACCGTCTTGATGTTCATGAACTCATGGATGCCGTGCTCCGCGAGTTCGCGGCCGAAGCCGGAGGTCTTGGTGCCGCCGAACGGCAGGCGCACATCGCTGCGCACGATCGCGTTGACGAAGGTGGCGCCGGCCTGCAGGCGCCGCGCGACCGCTTCGCCACGGGCCTTGTCGCGGGTCCAGACGCTGGCGCCGAGGCCGAAATCGGTGTCGTTGGCGATGCGCACCGCATCGTCGTCGTCGCGGGCGCGCAGGATGCTCGCGGCCGGGCCGAACAGTTCTTCGTTGTAGGCCGGCATGCCGGGCGCGACATGATCGAGGATCGTCGCCGGATAGTGCGATGCGCCCTGCCCCGGCGTGCCGCCGAGCAGCAGGGTGGCGCCCGCCGCGACGCTGCGCTGCACCTGGTCGTGGACCTCGTCGCGGAGATCGGCGCGGGCCATGGGCGCGAGCGTGGTGGCATCGTCCATCGGATCGCCGATCGCAAGTTTCGATGCGGCTTCGACGAAACGCGCGATGAAGGCATCGGCGATGCCCGGCGTGACGATGAAGCGCTTGGCGGCGATGCAGGTCTGGCCGGCGTTGCCGAAGCGCGAGGCGACCGCGGCGGGGACGGTGATGTCGAGATCGGCGTCGTCCAGCACCACGAACGGATCGCTCCCGCCCAGTTCCATGACGCATTTCTTCAGATGCTTGCCGGCGGCGGACGCCACCGCGCTGCCCGCGCGTTCGCTGCCGGTCAACGTGACCGCCTTCACCCGCGGATCGGCGATGACCTTCGCCGCCATCGTGTTGTCGATGTGCAGGACGCCGAACACACCGTCCGGCACGCCGGCCTCGCGCAGCACCTCGGCGATGGCGTCGGCGCAGCGCGGCACGTTGGTCGCGTGCTTCAGCACCGCGACGTTGCCCGCCATCAGCCCCGGCGCGAGGAAGCGGAACACCTGCCAGATCGGGAAGTTCCACGGCATCACCGCGAACACGCAGCCCAGCGGCTCGTAGGTGACGTAGCTGCGCGCGGCTTCGGTCGCGATCGTGCCGTCGCGCAGATAATCGATCGCGTGATCGGCGTAGTACTCGCAGGCCGACGCCGATTTCTCGATCTCGGCCAGCGCCTCGCGGCGCAGCTTGCCCATGTCGGCGCTCATCGTCGCCGCGATGTCCTCGCGGCGCGCGCGCAGCCGGGCCGCGACCTCGCGCAGCAGCGCACCACGCGCGTCGAGACTGCGCGCGGCCCAGGCCGGCGCCGCGTCCGCGGCGGCCTGCAGCACGCGCTCGACCTCGGCCTCGCCGATGTAGTCGTAGGTGTAGTCGGCCTCGCCGGTCCATGGATGGATCAATGTCACCGTCATCTCGTCACCTGTCGCGGAGTTCGTCGTGGTCGACCGCAATCCTGCTCAACCGTTGTCCTGCTCAACCGTTGTCCTGGATGGCGAGCTGGATGTCGCGCTGCCTGCGTTTTTCCTCGCGATACATCAGCCACCAGCCGATCAGCGCCGCGAACGATACCGCCAGCACCATCAGCGTCGCGAGCGCGTTGATCTTCGGGCTCAGGCCGAGGCGCACGGAGGAAAACACCTTCATCGGCAGCGTGGTCGAATTGGGGCCGGCGACGAAGCTGGCGATCACCACGTCGTCCAGCGACAGCGTGAACGCGAGCAGCCAGCCCGAAACCAGCGCGGGCGCGATGATCGGCAGGGTGATCAGGAAGAACACCTTGATCCGGTTGGCGCCGAGATCCATCGCCGCTTCTTCCAGCGATTTGTCCAGCTCCGCCAGCCGCGAGGAGACCACCACCGTGACGAAGGCCAGGGTGAACGTGACGTGCGCGACCCAGATCGCGACCACGCCCTTCGGCGCGATGCCGATCAGGCCGCCCATCGACACCAGCATCAGCAGGATCGACAGGCCGGTGATGACCTCGGGCATGACCAGGGGCGCGGTGATCATCGCGCCGAACAGGGTCTTGCTGGGGAAGTGGCGCATGCGGGTCATCGCCAGTGCCGCCAGGGTGCCGAGCACGACCGCGGCGCTGGCGGTCCAGAACGCCACCTTCAGGCTGACCCAGGCGGCGTCGAGCATCGCCCGGTCGCGCAGCAGTTCGCCGTACCATTTCACCGAGAAGCCCGACCACACCGAAGCGAGCCGCGATTCGTTGAACGAGTACACGATCAGGATCAGGATCGGGATGTAGAGGAACGCGAACCCCAGCCCGAGCACCGACCAGCGGATGACGCGGTTGCCCTGCATGCCGGCACCGCTCACGTCAGCCGCCCTTCCAGCTCTTTCTGCTGGATGCGATTGAAGATCAGGATCGGGACCAGCAGCATGAGCAGCATCACGATCGCCACCGCCGAAGCCACCGGCCAGTCGCGGTTGTTGAAGAATTCGCTCCACAGCACGCGACCGATCATCAGCGTGTCGGGGCCGCCGAGCATTTCCGGGATCACGAATTCGCCGACCGCCGGAATCATCACCAGCATGCAGCCGGCGATGATGCCGCTGCGCGACATCGGCAGCGTGATCGTGAGGAAGGCCTTCCACGGCCGTGCGCCGAGATCGTAGGCCGCTTCCAGCAGGCGATGGTCGAACTTCAGCAGGTTCGCATACAGCGGCAACACCATGAACGGCAGATAGCAGTAGACGATGCCGATGTAGGCCGCGATCGGCGTGTTGAGGATGCGCAGCGGCTCGTCGATCAGGCCAAATTTCATCAGCAGGTTGTTGAGCAGGCCGTTGCTGTCGAGGATGCCGATCCAGGCGTAGACGCGGATCAGGAACGAGGTCCAGGACGGCAGCACCACCAGCATCATCGCGATGTTGCGCGCCGAGGGCGACAGCCGCGAGATGACATAGGCCATCGGATAGCCGATGAGCAGGGTCAGGAAGGTCGAGATCGCCGCGATCTTCAGCGAACTGGCGTAGGCCAGCAGGTACTGCGAATCCGAGAACAGCACCATGTAATTGGTGAGGTTCAACTTCAGCAGCACCTCGTCCTGCACCACCTGCAGGATCGGCGTGTACGGCGGCTGCGCGATCGCCAGCTTGGCGAACGAAATCTTCAGCACGATCAGGAACGGAATCGCGAAGAACAGCAGCAGCCAGACGTAAGGCACGCCGATGACGGCCCAGCGCGAGCCCGGCAGGAACCGCTTCAGCATGCGCAGGTTCATGAGGTCAGCACCACGCCTTCGTTGTCGCCCCACGACACCCAGACTTCATCGCCCCAGGTCATGCCTTCGCTGGCCCAGCGCTGCTGGTTGGCGAAGTTGGCCATCACCTTGTAGCCGGTGGGCAGGCGCACATGGAACACCGAATGGCTGCCGAAGTAGGCGATGTCCTCGATCCTGCCGCGGGCCTTGTTGTGCGGCTGTTCGGGCTCGTCCTTGCTGATCGTGATCTTCTCCGGCCGAACGCCGTAGCCCACTTCCTGGCCTTCGAAACCGGACACGCCGTGGCCGACGTAGATCGGTACGGGCAGCGACGGCGACTGGATGGTGATGTAGTCGGCCTGGTCTTCGTCGATGCGGCCGTCAAACATGTTGATCGAGCCGATGAACTCGGCGGCGAAACGGCTGGTCGGCGATTCGTAGATCTCGTCGGGCGTGCCGACCTGGCGGATACGGCCCGCGTCCATCAGCGCGATGCGCGTGGCCATGGTCATCGCCTCTTCCTGGTCGTGGGTGACCATCACGCAGGTCACGCCGGACTTCTCGATGATGCTGACGAGCTCCAGCTGCATCTGCGAGCGCAGCTTCTTGTCCAGCGCCCCCATCGGCTCGTCCAGCAGCAGCAGCTTGGGCCCCTTGGCCAGCGACCGCGCCAGCGCCACGCGCTGCTGCTGGCCGCCGGACAGCTGGTGCGGCTTGCGTTTGGCGAGCTTGCCGAGCTGGACGAGGTTCAGCATCTCCTCGACGCGCCTGGCGATCGCGTCCTTGCCCAGCCCGTCCTGCTTCAGGCCGAAGGCGATATTCTGCTCGACCGTCATGTGCGGGAACAGCGCATAGGACTGGAACATCATGTTGATCGGGCGCTCGTACGGCGGCAGGTCGTTCATCACCTGGCCGTCCAGATGGATCTTGCCCGAGGTCGGCCGCTCGAAGCCGCCGAGGCAGCGCAGCAGCGTCGATTTGCCGCAGCCCGAGCCGCCCAGGAGGGCGAAGATCTCGCCCTTGCGGATCGACAGGTTGGTGTCGTCGACGGCGACGAAGCCCTCGAATTCCTTGCGCACGTCGACGATCCGGAGGTAATCCTCGGCCGTGGATTTCGCGGCGCCCGATGCGCCGTTCTGCGGTTTATCGTTGGCGACTGCGGCCATGAACTTCCCTCGGAATGCAGCGGGGCAGGCATTGCTGCCTGCCCCGGAATCGGATCAACGGCCGGTCTTGAGCTGCGTCCAGATCCGCGTGTACTGGCGGTCGACATCCGGCGGGATGATCGCGAAGGTGAAGAGCTTGGCCTGCACTTCGAGCGGCGGATAGATCGTCGGGTCGCCGGTGATCTCCTTGTCGATCAGCGCGGTCGATGCGGTGTTCGCGTTCGGGTAGCTGACGAAGTTGGAATTGTTGGCCGCGACCTGCGGATCGAGCAGATGGTTGATGAAGGCGTGCGCGCTGTCGACGTGCTTCGCGTCCTTCGGGATGGCCAGCATGTCGAACCACATCGGCGCGCCTTCCTTCGGAATGGAATAACCGATCTTGACGCCGTTCTTCGCTTCTTCGGCGCGGTCGCGGGCCTGGATCACGTCGCCGGACCAGCCGACCACCAGGCAGGTGCTGCCCTTGGCCATCGAGTCGATGTACTGCGACGAGTGGAAATTGGTGATGTGGGGACGGATCGTCTTCAACAGCGCCGCGGCCTTGTCGATCACCGCCGGGTCCTGGCTGTTCGGATCTTCGCCCAGATAGTTGAGCGTGATCGGGATGATTTCCGACGGGGTGTCGAGGAAGGTGACGCCGCAGTCCTTCAGCTTGGCGAGATTCTCGGGCTTGAACACGAGGTCCCAGCTGTTGGTGACATCGGTGTTGCCGAACGCGGCGGTGACCTTGTCGATGTTGTAGCCGATGCCGGTGGTGCCCCAGAGATACGGCACCGCGTACTTGTTTTCCGGGTCCTGCAGCGCGATGCGCTTCATCATCTCCGGATCGAGATTGGCGAGATTCGGAATCTTCGACTTGTCCAGCGGCTGGAACACGCCGGCCTGGATCTGGCGGCCGAGGAAATTCAGGGTCGGCACGACGATGTCGTAGCCGCTGGAGCCGGCGAGCAGCTTGGTCTCGACCATCTCGTTGCTGTCGAAGACATCGTAGACCACCTTCACGCCGCTCTGCTTCTCGAATGCGGGGATGGTGTCCTCGGCGATGTAGTCCGACCAGTTGTAGACGTTCAGGGTCTTGTCGTCGCCGCCGTCGGCCTTGCCGTCGCCGGACGCGGCGCTGCCGTCCTGCTTGCCGCCGCATGCCGCCAGCAGACAGACGGCGATCGAGAGTCCCAACACTCGCAGTTTCATCGTGGTGTCCCTTTGCCCCAAGGAGGCGTCAGTGGTGTGGCGTGAGAATGGCATGGCGACGCGAGCGACGCCCGGAACAGAGTAGCCGCTGGCGCGGCCCGGCGCACTAGAGCCTGTCGAGACGCGCACGACGCGCGTCAAAGCGCCGCCGCGGTCTCGTCGAGCGCCTTCCAGGCCTTCTCGAACAGTTCGTCGACCTGCGCGCGGGTCAGGATCAGCGGCGGGGACAGCAGCATCGAATCGTAGGTGGCGCGGAGGATCAGACCATTGCGCAGGGCGTTGTCGCGGCAGAGGACGCCGACCTTGCCGCGCTCCTCGAAGAAGGCGCGACGGCCCTTGTGCGGCACCAGTTCGAGCGCGCCGACCATGCCGGCGATGCGCGCCTCGCCGACCAGCCGGTGTTCGCCCAGCTCGGCCCAGCGCTGGGCCAGATAGGGGGCGATCTCGGTGCGGGCGCGATCGACGATGCCGTCTTCCTGCAGGATGCGGATGTTCTCCAGCGCCACCGCGGTGCAGACCGGGTGCCCGGAGTAGGTGCAGCCATGGGCCAATTCGCCGCCCTGATGCTTGAGCACCCCGGCCACGCGATCGTTGAACATCGCCGCGCCCAGCGGGATGTATCCGGAGGTGATGCCCTTGGCCAGGGTCATCACGTCCGGCGTGAAGCCGAAGTACTGCGAACCGAACCATTCGCCGGTGCGGCCGAAGCCGCAGATCACTTCGTCGGCGACCAGCAGCACGTCGTACTGGCGGCAGATCCGTTCGATCTCCGGCCAGTAGGTCATCGGCGGAATGTAGACGCCGATCGCGCCCATGATCGGCTCGCCGATGAAGGCCGCGACCCGGTCCGGGCCGAGTTCCAGGATCTTCTGTTCCAGCCGGCGTGCGGCGACCAGCCCGTACTCCTCGGGCGACAGATCGCCGCCGTCGGCGAACCAGAACGGCGGATCGATGTGGTGGATGTCGGGAATCGGCAGGCCGCCCTGTTTGTGCATGCCGGCCATGCCGCCGAGGCTGGCGCCGGCCATCGTGGTGCCGTGATAGCCGTTGTGGCGACCGATGAAGATGTTCTTCTGCGGCTTGTCCTGCACCGCCCAGAAATGCCGGACCAGTCGCAGGATGGTGTCGTTGGCCTCGGAGCCCGAGTTGGTGAAGAAGGCGTGGTTGA